>NZ_JAMTDV010000087.1 GCF_023806565.1 Accumulibacter sp.
GCACCGTCTATGCGAAGCGGAACGGGGCGTCCGTGATCGCCAGCGATTGCCGGGCGCCAGGCCGCAGCACGCACGATCTTCGCGCATAATGAGTACATCCACATCGATGCCTTGAAACCGCGGGCTTGCCGAGAAAATGGACCCTGCTCTGATCGATCCCAATCTGGTTTTTGCCAAGACCCCTGCCGGCGAGGAAGCGATGATGCAGCGCAGCCTGGTCGCGCAGAGAAACCTGCGGATGGTCCTCATCCTGGTGGACGGCAACGCCACCGTCGCCGAGCTCTGCGACAAGACCGGCAACACTCCAGTTACCCAGAACGCCTTGCTCGAACTGGAAAAGAACGGCTTCATCGAGGCGCGCGTCGACAAGAATTCGGTCTGGCGTCAAACCAGGGATTCGGCGAGGACCACGAGTGCAGGCGACGTCCAGATCGTGTCGGAATTCTCGACCTTTGGCGAAAAGGTCCCACTAGCGTCCGGCAAGTCGACGTCCTCCGGCTCGCGAGAAGCACGACGCAGCAGTCCGCTCCCGGACAGCACGCCCAGCAGGCCGTCGCGCTCGCCGGACTCGCTCGCGCTGCAGTCGATGCCGGGTGGCCCGCCGTCAGGTGGCGCCTCGCTGGCCAACGATGGTGCAGCAGCGGAGCCAACCCTGGTCGGCGAGCCGACCGCGGAGTCGGAAGCAACGGCGGCTCCACCATCGCTGAGGCATCGCTTGGCGGCCCTCGCCCGTCCGGGCACTGCGCTCGACCGGACCACCGTCAAGCCGATCCGTCGCGGCGGTCGGCGCCGCTTGCTGACCTGGCCACTGGGCCTGCTGCTCGGAGTGTTGTTGCTCCCGACAGCTCTCCTTGTCGCTGCGCTGCTGTTTCCCTATGCCTATTACCTGCCTGCGGTCGAAGCCTCCCTGACGGAGCGCACCGGTCGGACTGCGACGGTGGGCGACATGCGCGTCGCTTTCTATCCTCGGCCCGGACTCCTGCTCGACAGGGTGCGTCTGGGAGATGGCGCCGATCAAATCGCCATCGGCGAGATCCGCCTGCAACCCGCTCTCGGGAAACTGCTGTTGGCACGACTGCTGTTCGATGAGGCGGAGCTGGGCGAGATCCGGCTATCGGCGGAACAGCTCGCGAATCTGTCGCGAATGCTCACTGCGGCAGTGCAGAGAGCGGGCGAAAGCGGTATCCCGCGAATCACCTTGAGGAAGGCCGAATTCTCCTTTGCGGGGCTGTCGCTGGGCGATCTGGGCGGTGGCTGTGAGTTCGCCACCGATGGCCTGTTGACAGCGGTCTTTCTGCACTCGCCGGAGCGCAACCTGGAAGTGTCGCTGCAGCCAACTGCCCGTGGCGTGATCGTTCGGATCGAAGGTCTCGCTTGGCGACCGCTACCCGGGTCGCCGATCTTTCTTGATTCGCTCAGCGTGAAGGGCGAGATCGACGGACCAAGCTTTGCGATCAACAGCCTGGACCTGCGAATTTTCGGCGGCCGCGTGCGTGGAAGTGCCGTGCTGCACTCCTCGCCACAAGCGGCGATCTCCGGGGAAATCGAGTACGAGCGGATCGACGCCCGCAAACTCGGTGAGACGCTGGGTATCGGCAACCAGTTCGAAGGCGAGGGAAAGGGCAAGCTGCGCTTTTCGGCAACTTCGCCCGACTGGTCGGCGATGCTCGCCGCGGTCCAGGGCAGCGGCGATTTCACGATGCATCGCGGCAAGCTCGGTGGCATCGATCTTGCCGAAGCGTTGCGCCGTGCTTCGCCGACGCCGGTGACGCTGGGCGGATCGACGCGCTTCGAAGACCTGTCGGGGACGATCGCCCTGACGCCACACGCCTCCCGCTTCTCGCGGCTGGTCCTGAACGCTGGCCTGTTGCAGGCCAGCGGAGAGATCGACGTCAACCGAGATCTGCAGTTGCAGGGCAGAATGGAAGTGGCGCTACGCGGCGCGGCCGGCCGCTCGGTGCGACCGATCGTGATCAGCGGACCGCTCAAGGCGCCGCTGACGCAGACGGCAAGTCATTGAGCTAGAGAACCGCGGCGATCGCCTTGGCGACGTAATCGATGTTGCGTGTATTCAAGGCGGCGAGGCAGATGCGGCCGGTGGCGACGGCGTAGATGCCGAATTCGTCGCGCAAGCGATCGACCTGCGCTACCTGCAGGCCAGTGTAGGAAAACATGCCGCGCTGACGAACGACAAAGGAAAAGTCCTGGCCGGCTCCGCTCGCCTGCAGTTTGTCGACCAGGCCGACACGCATGCCGTGGATTCGCTCGCGCATTTCCGCCAGTTCGCCCTCCCACATCTGGCGCAGCTCCGGATTCGCGAGAATGGCCATGACGATGGCGCCGCCGTGGGTCGGCGGACTCGAATAGTTGGTCCGCACCAGACGCTTGATCTGCGACAGCACGCGCGCCGCTTCGTCGCGGTTCGCGGTGACCACCGACAGCGCGCCGACACGCTCGCCGTACAGTGAAAACGACTTGGAAAACGAACTCGCCACGAGAAACTGCAGGCCGGACTGGGCAAACAGCCTCACCGCCAGCGCATCCGCACCAATCCCGTCGGCGAAGCCCTGATAGGCAATGTCGATGAAAGCCAGCAGACCGCGCGCGCCGACCACGTCGATCACTTCGCGCCACTGCCCTTCGTTCAGGTCGGCGCCGGTCGGATTGTGGCAGCAGGCGTGCAGCACGACGATCGAACCCGCCGGCAGCGCCTCCAGCCCGGCCTTCATGGCGGCGAAATCGACGCCGCGGGTGGCCGCATCGTAGTAGGGATACGTTTCGACCGCAAAGCCGGCGGTTTCGAACAGAGCGCGGTGGTTCTCCCAACTCGGGTCGCTGAGGTACACGGTGGCCTCGGGCAACAGCCGCCGCAGGTAGTCGGCACCGACCTTGAGCGCGCCGGTACCCCCCAGCGCCTCGATGGTGAGCACCCGTCCCTGTTCGAGCAGGATCGAATCTTCACCGAAAAGCAGCTTCTGCACGATCTGGTTGTAGCTCGCCAGGCCGTCGATCGGCTGATAGCCACGCGCCGGCATCGCTTCCAGGCGCGCCTTCTCCGCCAGCCTGACCGCGGCCAGCAGTGGCACCTTGCCGCCGTCGTCGAGATAGACGCCAACACCAAGGTTGACCTTGTCGGTACGGGGATCGGCGTTGAATGACTCGGTGAGGCCGAGAATCGGGTCGCGTGGAGCCATTTCCACGGCGGCGAAGATCGAAGCGGTCATGCGTCCTTCCTAAGTGAGTCAACGGGCACCGTGCTGTCGGATTTGGCAGCCAGCCCTGCCGGGTGACACCGGCACGTATCCCGAGAAAGTTCGCGCCGGGTCGGCCAGGATCCGCTGGCGGCGCGGTCGGGCGCGAAACAACGTAAAATTCTAACATGAGAGATAACGCGCGACCGCCGGAAGGGACTACCTTCGTCACCTTCGCAGGCAGCCCGTTTCGCCTTTGCCAGCCGTTTCCGCCGGCAGGCGACCAGCCGACGGCGATCGACCAACTGGTGCAGGGACTGGCCGACGGACTTTCGTTCCAGACGCTGCTCGGCGTCACCGGTTCGGGAAAGACCTACACGATGGCCAACGTCATCGCCCGCAGCGGTCGTCCGGCGCTCGTCCTCGCCCCGAACAAAACGCTTGCGGCACAACTCTACGCCGAGTTCCGCGAGTTCTTTCCGGACAACGCGGTCGAGTATTTCGTCTCCTATTACGACTACTATCAGCCCGAAGCCTACGTGCCGGCGCGTGACCTGTTCATCGAAAAGGACTCGTCGATCAACGAGCACATCGAGCAGATGCGCCTTTCGGCAACCAAGAGCCTGCTCGAACGCCGCGACTGCGTGATCGTCGCCACCGTCTCGTGCATTTACGGTCTCGGCGACCGCGACGAGTATCACAAGATGATCCTGACCATGCGCGTCGGCGACCGCATGGGGCAGCGCGATGTGATCAAGCGCCTGGCGGACATGCAGTACGAACGCAACGAGACCGACTTTCACCGCGGCACCTTTCGCGTTCGCGGCGACCTCATCGACGTATTTCCCGCGGAACACGCCGAACAGGCGATCCGCATCTCGCTGTTCGATGACGAAATCGAGGGGCTGCAGCTTTTCGACCCCTTGACCGGGCATCTACAGGGCCGTCTGCTGCGCTTCACCGTATTCCCGTCCTCGCACTACGTAACGCCGCGCGCGACGGTCCTGCGCGCCATCGAAGCGATCAAGACCGAACTGAACGAGCGCGTCGCTTTCTTCCATGCCGAAGGCCGCCTGGTCGAAGCACAGCGCATCGAGCAACGCACCCGCTTCGACCTCGAAATGCTCGACCAGTTGGGCTTCTGCAAGGGAATCGAGAACTATTCGCGACATCTCTCCGGCCGCCAGGTCGGCGAGCCACCGCCGACCCTGATCGACTATCTCGCCGCCGACGCACTGATGTTCATCGACGAATCGCACGTCTCCGTGTCCCAATTGGGCGGCATGTACAAAGGTGACCGCTCGCGCAAGGAAAACCTGGTCGATTATGGCTTCCGTCTGCCATCTGCGCTCGACAACCGGCCGCTGCAGTTCGCCGAGTTCGAGGCGCTGATGCGGCAGACGATCTTCGTCTCGGCCACCCCGGGCGACTACGAAGCGGCACATCAGGGGCAAGTGGTCGAGCAGGTCGTCCGCCCGACCGGTCTGGTCGACCCGGTGCTCATCGTTCGCCCCGCGTCGACCCAGGTCGACGACCTGCTTTCCGAGATCCGGCAGCGGGTGGCGCTCGCCGAGCGCGTCCTCGTCACCACGCTGACCAAGCGGATGGCCGAAGACCTGACCGACTACCTCGACGAACATCAGGTCCGCGTGCGCTATCTGCACTCGGATATCGACACGGTCGAGCGGGTCGAGATCATTCGCGATCTGCGCCTGGGCAAGTTCGACGTCCTCGTCGGCATCAATCTGCTGCGCGAGGGTCTCGACATTCCCGAAGTCTCGCTGGTGGCGATCCTCGACGCCGACAAGGAGGGATTCCTGCGCTCCGAGCGTTCGCTGATCCAGACCATCGGCCGCGCAGCGCGCCACCTGCACGGCACCGCCGTACTGTACGCCGATCGGGTGACCGGATCGATGCAGCGCGCGATTGCCGAAACCGAACGCCGACGGCGCAAACAGCTTGCTTTCAACGAGGCCCACGGCATTGTCCCGCGAGGAGTCAGCAAACGCGTCGTCGACATCATCGACGGCGTGTACGACATGGAGACGGCGCAGCACGAGCTGAAGGCGGCCCAAGAGCAGGTGCACTACGCCGCGATGAGCGAAAAGCAGCTTGCGCGCGAATTGCGGCGACTCGAAAAGGATATGCTCGAACACGCCAGGAACCTCGAATTCGAGAAGGCGGCAGCAGTGCGCGACCAACTCTTCCGGATTCGCAAGCAGGTGTTCGGCATCACTGGCGCCGAGCCGAGTCTCGAACCTTCCTCGGCTTGAAATCGGCGTTTCGTACGTCTGGCCCTTCTTCCGCTTGCGGCACCGAAACGACGGCGAGAGCAACCCGCTGGGCATCGGGCGATGGTTCGCCGCGCTGGTGCCGCCAGCGTACGCAGCCTACCGCCCCCTGCTTGCCGACGGCCTGTCGTTCTTCCTAGAACGCCTTTCACCGATCCGCCAGCAAGCCATTCCTGCCACCCGGCTGCGCCTGATTCCATCGATTGCCCGCGCCGGATTACCGGCACACGCTGGAAGCGGTGGCGCGGCCGCTGGCCGACGAGGTCCACCTGGAATGCGAAAAGGCGCATCTGACGCAGGCGGCGGCGTTCTACGCCGATTCGCCGGACATCCAGATTCCCCGTCCGTTTCCGTTTTCCACACCGTCCGTCACCGCGACGGAACGGGTCGATGGCGGCAAGGTGACCACTGCGGACCAATCACCACAGCACCTGCCGCTGCGCGGCGAAGGCATCGTTCGCGCCCTGCTCGGCCAGCCGCTGGATCATGCCCGGCGGCAACTCCCGGTGGGGAAGGCAATCGGCAAGGTGCGCACGGGGAGTTTCCGCGGTGTCGAATGGATGACCTCGCTGCGCGACGAGCTGGCCATCGCCTCGGCAGTGCGCTTTCCCGAGGAAGGATGCTCTTCCGCAAGGCACTGCTGACTTTGTCAGGGGTGGTCGCCAAGTCTCGCCACCGGCCAGTATCGACCGCGTCCTGCTACGCGAGGGAGCTTTCCGTTTTTTCGCGGTCCTGGCGTGGCGCCCCTGGATCCGCACCGATTCGCGCGAGCTCTTTGCTGCTCACTTCTCGAATGCCGACCTGCTCGGCTTCTGCAACGAATTGCCGTTGACTGCCGTGCGCTTGCGACTGGGAATCCGCCGCTAGGCGGAGCTTGCGTCGGCTTCCGCCGGCGGGTCGATCGGCTGCAGACGGAGAGGAGACAGCATCGCGGCGCTCAGGCCGCAGTCGGCAATCGCTGACGGCAGCGGCAGGCCGAGCGCCAGCGCGGCGCAGCCCTCACCCATCGCCGCCGAGGTCTGGATACCGTAACCGCCCTGCCCGGCCAGCCAGAAGAAACCCGGCGCGCTCGCGGCAAACCCGCCGACCAGCCCGCCGTCGGCGACGAAGGAACGCAGGCCCGCCCATTTGTGCCGCGGACGGCGAATGGTCAGCGTGGTCATCCGTTCGATGCGATCGACTCCCAGGGCGATGTCGAGTTCTTCCGGCTGAACGTCCTGCGGCTCGACCGGGTCGGCATTGGCCGGTGAGCCCAGCAGCATGCCGGCGTCGGGTTTCAGGTACCAGTCCTCGTCGGCGCCGATCAGCAATGGCCAGCGCCGGGTGTCCAGCCCCGCCGGCGGGGCAAAGGTGAAAGCCGATCGCCGGCGCGGCTCGATGCCGATCAAGGGCACTCCGGCGAGGCGCGCGATGGCGTCGGCCCAGGCGCCGGCCGCATTGATCACGATCGGCGCCTGGTAAACTTGCTCGCCGGCCTGCACCAGCCATTCATGACCGCTTCGCTCGATCGCCGAAACCACGGTGCCCCAGGCGAGCGACGCTCCCGCGCGCCGCGCCACTCGCAGGTAGCCGTGAAGCAGCGCGTGCACATCCAGATCGCAGGCATCTGGCTCGTAGGTGGCGCCCAGCAATCGCTCGGCCCGCAGGACGGGAAGCATGCGCGTGACCTCGTCGCGGTTTAGGCGCCGGGAGTCGGCAGACAGCGACTGCAGCAGTTGCCAGTGGCGATCGAGCTGGTCCCTCTGCTCCGGCGTGGCGACCACCAGCGCGCCGCGCGGCGTCAGCAACGGAGCGCCGGCAAAACCTCCCGGCGGATGCTCGAAAAAAGGGCGACTGGCGCGCGTCAGCGCGCGTACCTGCTCGCCGCCATAGGTCTCGATGAACATTGCCGCCGAGCGCCCGGTCGCATGGTAACCCGGCATGCTCTCGCCTTCGATGATCACCACCCGTGCCCGCGGTGCCAGCCAGCAGGCAATCGAGGCGCCGGCGATGCCGGCACCGATCACGATCACCTCGGCCCTGATCCTTTCGTCCATCGTACTCCCCGCGCACGCAGACCGAGGGCGGGTGCCACCCGCCCCGTAGCGCTCAGTCGTCAGCCGCTTCCGTCTCGCTGCCCGGCCATTCCGCGCGATCTGCGAACCACTCGGTCAAGGTGCGAGTCTCTCCCAGTCCGGCGAGGCCGCGGTCGATCGCGTCCTGGTTGCCCCAGACCACTTCGGCCAGATCGCCAGCCGCGACCTGCGCTTCGATTTCGCGACAATACAGTCCGAGCCCCCGCTGCACGTAGAACCCGTACGTCCGGCACGCCAGCGGCCGCTGGGCGTAGACCTGGCAGCAACCGCTCGCCTGCTCGAGCAGCGGACAGACGATCGGGAGCGACCGCCGACGAGCAAGCTCAGCGACTTCGCGACCGATTTCCCACAATCGCTGCTGCGGCAACGCGGCGAGGCCCACCTGCAGCAAGCTCCATTCAGGTGGCGTCAGGCGAGGCACTTCGGCGAGGCGTCGACAGCAAGCGTCGCACCCCTTGCCGCACAACCAGTCCGGCCGGCTCGCCCGGATTGCCCGCACGCGCGCATCGACCTCGATCTGGATTCGGAAGAGCGAGTTCATCCTGTCGCAGTGATTCCTTCTCGAAGACTGGGTCCATTACCGTTTCGGCACACGTTCCTGGCTACGCGGCAACGCCTCCGCACCATTCCACCCGGTAACGTCGCAACACGAAGTGTACGGCCGAACCGCCGCGACCGCTACCGGCAGCGGCGAACCACGCAAGGCTGGAGCAGCAGCCGACCAAAGCCGCCGGAGAAACCGGCGAGCGGGAGTGATCTCACGCGTTTGCTGCTGCTTCGACGCGAACGCGAGACCACAGACGAGCGCGCCGACCGCAACCGGGTGCGACAGTGTGTCGCATTGTGGGTTCGGCGCGACTCGCTTAGAGTGCGCGGCACCGACTGAGTGGGGCAGCGCGCCCGGAACCCACCGGAAAGCGTTTTCGGCCTGCGCTGGAGTTGGCGCAGGCAATGCGCGGCCACCGCGAGCAGATCCGGGCTCGCACGAGCCCACCAGTTTTCAGGGGGTGTCATGTTCCGAGTTCGTCTCGCAATTTTCGCGACTTTGCTTTCGATCGGCGCGAACCAGGTACTTGCCTGCGCGGTGTGTGGCTGTTCCCTTTCGTCGGATGCCGTCACTGGCTATTCGACAGAGCCGGGGTGGAGCATTGGCGTACAGTACGACTACATCAACCAAGACCAGCTGCGGGTGGGCAAAGGCTACGGGTTTGCCGCGCGGTCTGCGCCACCTCCGGGGGTTTCTTCTCCCACAACTTCGCACCGCAACAGAACGTGTGAAGCCCCAGGCAAACGATGCCGGTACGTTTCTCATGCAGACCGAGTTGCACGGCCTGCCGACTCCAGCCGAAAACGTCCTCGGCACGCCGAGTACTGCCACGACAATACTTCCATGCCCTCTCCGCCAGATACGCCCTGCGCCTCGCCCCAGTCATCTTGCTCGCAGCAAGCCGGACATCTTCCAGGTGGCCGGCTTCCAGAGATACCTTCCTTTCAACTACCGTGGCCACTCCCATCACCAATACCTACAATCTCACAATCAACTAAAAGTATTGGACACAACGGTATGAAAAATCGGAGAGATCACCTAAGTGCCCTTCCGGTCAGGTCGGCAGACGCCTTGTTCTGGGTCCCAAGCGATGCTTGGGAACCCAGGTCCTGAGATATCTCCTTTTCCATACCGCTCGGATCTCGGGCAAGCAGCGGCGAAGGGCGACGTCAGAACGCTCCCGGTCAGCGGCCCTGCAGCTCGTTCGACGGCCGAAATACAACCTTCCAGTCGTCCTTCATGCTGATGACGGTCCAGCCCTGCTTTCTGGCCTCCGCCATCAGCGAATCGCTGAACGTGCCAATCTTCGACTCTGCCCCGTAGGCCCACTCGCGCGCGCCGTCGTCGTGGTGCACCAGCATCATGAGCCGCTTGCCGCCGCCGCCCTGCGTCCACTCGAGCATCTGCCGGTCGCCGTCCGAGTTGCCGAAGGCGGCGATCGGCCGCCGACCAATGTGCGAGTTGATGCCGACCGGCTTGCCCGCCTTGTCGTCGATGAAGTCGATCGCCGGCAGGCGCACCAGCACCGGCTTGCCTTCGCGCATCTCATACTTAGTCTTGATGCTGCTGCCGACGACCTGCTCGGGCGGGACACCGTAGGCCTTCTCCGTCCAGGGACGCATGAACTCGATCCCGCCGCCAGACACGATGAAGGTCTTGAAGCCGTTCGCGCGCAGGTACGCCAGCAATTCAAGCATCGGCTGATAGACCATCTCCGTATACAGCCGGCCCGTCCTGGGGTGTCTCGCCGTGGCGATCCAGTCCCGGACGATCTTCTCGAACTCCTCCGTGGTCATCCCCGCGTGCGTGGCCATGACGATCTCGGCGGTCGCCTTGTCGCCACCGGCAAGCGCCTTGCCGACGTCGCCCTTGAGCAGGGAAGCGAACGGCTCTCTAGTCTTCCACTCCGGATGCTGGGGAGCCATGGCCTGCACGCGGTCGAGCGCGAAGAGAAGCTGAAAGTACATCGGCTGCTCGGCCCACAGCGTGCCGTCGTTGTCGAAGGTGGCGATGCGCTCCGGTTCGGGAACAAAGTCGGTTGACCCCGCCTTGGTCACCCGGGTGACAAACTCGACGATGGTGCTCTTGGCTGGCCCGTCGTTCCAGGACGGTAGCTGGTCCGCGGCTTGCGCGACCACCGCGGCCAGCATCATCACGACCCCGCACATGCCAACCAAGCAACTCTTCTGACGCATTTCCATGTTGCACTCCCATTCTCCTATTGTCGAAACCGCGGCCCGCTCCGGAGTACCCGGGCCGCCACGAAATGGCCGCGCTTCCGCACGGCCACCCGCTAAGACACCGAGAATCCTCAGTGCCCCATCGGCATCGGCAGCTTGAATCCTTCCTTAGCCAATTGCTCGCGCACCCATTGGAACTTCTCGTAATTGGACAGCGTGACCGGACCGGTGTAACCCTCGCTCTGCATCTTGCGCGGCGGGTATTCGATGTACGTCTTCATCAGCTTGGTGACTTCCTCGCTGATCGTGACCAGCGTCCAGGTGTGCTCCGTATAGTTGTTCATGAAAATGTCGTAGCGCTCCTGCGGGTCCTGCCACAGGTCGAACACTTGCGGCACGATGGCGACGTACTTGTCCGGCCCCTTCCAGCCGAGGTTGGAGTCCACCGCGAGGCCGCCCGTAGCCTGGCCGTTGTCTCCGCGCAGGTTGAACACTGCCTTGTAGTTGCCTACGCGAGCCGCGCCCGGCGTGAGCTCGTTCTCCGTAAAGTAGAACCACGACTTGCGTAGCGACTTGCCGGTCCCGAACAGGATCGGCGACATGTCGTAGCTGTCAAAGATGATCGGCTTGCCGTCGCGATCGTTCTTGGGCATCGGCACCCCCGCAACGCTCGCGAAGGTTGCCATGAGATCGAGCCCGCCAACAATGTCGGAGTTCTTCGAGTTGGCCGCGATCTTGCCGGGCCACCAGGCGATCGCCGGAACCCGGTTGCCGCCCTCGCGCACCGTGCCCTTGGTGCCCCGGAAGGGCGTGTAGCCCGCGTCAGGATACACGTCCTGCCAGGCACCATTGTCCGTCGTCCAAATCACCAGGGTATTCTTGTCGAGGCCAAGCTCCCGGATCTTGTCGAGCACATGCCCGATGCGCGCGTCGTTCTCGACCAGGGAGTCGGCGTACTTCGACTTCGACATCGACTTGTGGACGTAGCCCGGGTGCGGCATGTTCGGCTGGTGCACCTTCATAAAGTTGATGTTGAGGAAGAAGGGCTTGCCCGGGTCCCTGGCCGCCGTTTCGAGGAACTCGATGCCGGCTTTCTCGACGTACTCGTCGAAGAACGGGATGCCCACCACGCCTTTTTCCGGCGTGTTCACGTACTGGCCGTTGATCTTGAAGTCCTCTTGCACCTTCCCGCCCGCCTTGCCGGAGAGCGCGCCCTTGGTTACCCGCTGGAACATTGCGCGCAGTTCCGGGTCCATGTCCGGAAACCACGTCGGGTCGCCGTAGGTGTAGGCATTGAGGTGGTACAGCCCGACATACTTCATCTCGTCATAGCCCTGGGCGTTGGGCAGCGCGTAGTCGGCCTCCCCGAGGTGCCACTTGCCGGTGAAATAGGTCCGATAGCCGCCCTGCTTGAGCACCGAGGCGAGGGTCCATTCCGCTGCCGGCAGGCCGCCGCCCTGACCCTGGAAGGCCACCGTCGTCATGCCGCTGCGGTTGGGAATTCGTCCCGTCTGCATGGCCGCGCGACCCGGGGTGCAACTCGGCTGCGCATAAAACGACAAGAACATCGTGCCTTCATTGGCCATCCGGTCGAGGTTCGGTGTGGGCATGCCGCGGTTGGGCCCGCCGCCGTAGGCACCGGCATCGCCATAGCCGAAGTCGTCGGAGACGATCAGCACGATGTTGGGCTTGTCGGCCGCGTGTGCCGCACCGAACGCCAGGGATACGGCGGTTCCGACCGCGAGCAGCCCGGATCGCAGGCTCCTGGGCATGCGGGAATCTCCGCTGTTTCTTTCCTTCATTTGCATCTCCTTTCGGGGTGACTAACTGATCCAACGGGCGACCCCCGTCGCCGCAGCGCTGGTGGAGCAACGACACGGACACGCTCGGGTTGGGGGCGGGCGCCTAGGCAGTGTCATCACGAGATTTCGAGCCAAAGGACAAAGCAGCGAATGTGGACGGCGGCCAGGAAAGACTGGAGTCGTTTGGCGTATCGCGTGGCAATGCCGCGCCAGCCTTTGAGCTTGAGCAAGGCGTTCTCAACCGGATGCCGGTGCTTGTACAAGTGGGCGTCGTATGCACGTTGCGTCTTCCGATTGCGGCGCGGTGGAATGACGGCGTTCATCCCCTGGCTGCGCGCTTGCACCACGATCGCATCGCTGTCGTAACCATTGTGCGCAATCAGATGTTCGGCCGCAATTCCCTCGATCAACGCCGCAGCCTGGCTGCAATCGGCTTCCGTCGCGTCTGTAATCACCGCTCTGAGCAGCATACCATGCGCATCCACGGCCAGAGGTATCTTGGCATTGAGCCCCCTTTTGTACGGCCTATGCCTTCATTGCCTCCACGCGCTCCGGTCGCATGCGGATGAACCTTGCTGTGGCTCGCATCAATCATCAACCACTCGAAGTCCGGCTCAACAATCAGACGCTCGAGCAACCTTTCCCGTACGCCACGGTCACGCCAACGGCAAAACCGCCGATGGGTGTTCTTCCAATCCCCGAAGCTTTCCGGCAAATCGCGCCACGGTGACCCGGTGCGCAGAATCCAAGACATCGCATTGAGAAACCTGCGGTTGTCCTTGGCCACGCCACCCCATTGGCCGGCCTGACCAGGTAAATGCGGCTCAAGAAGCGCCCAAGTTCGATCGTCAGGCGAGGCGTCCGGTTATCCGGCGGAGGAGTGGTCACGTTGCAATCTTTTCTACACACTGCGCAAACCATGGAGGTCTAATTCAACATGCACCCCCAGAAGCTGGGTAGGCGTAATTCGTTCCCGGTTTCACCAAGGCAAGATCTCGCCATTCTGGTGGAGGAACCGCCCGCTGGTCTCGAGCCCGAGTTCGTCGATGCGTTGCAAGAGCCCGCGAGCAGACTCGTCCGGCTCGATCATGCCGTGGCCGCCAGTCATCCCGGTGCGCACCGAGCCTGGATGCAGGATGACTACGGCGATCCCTCGCGGCTTGAGGTCGTGGGCCAGGGAGACGCCCGCTGCATTGAGCGCCGCCTTGCTCATCCGGTAGCCATAATAGCTTCCGGAGCTGTTGTCGCCGATAGAGCCCATGCGACTGGTGATCAGCGCGACCTTGGCACCCGGACGGAGCCGCGAGGCGAGCGCCCGCGTGAGAAAGAGCGGCGCGATGGCGTTGAGTTCCAGTTGCGCGCGCACATCGTCGAGACCGACATTTTCGAGCGAGTCGGCAATCAGCACGCCGGCGTTCTGAATCAGCAGTTCGATGTCGTCGTGCGCGAGCCGATCGGCAAGTCTAGACCACGCCGCAGGCTCGGTCACGTCGATCGGGCATTCGACGCGCACTCCGAGTGCGTCAAGCGCGGGACAGCCCTTCCGACATACCGCAACCACGGTCGCTCCGCGTGAGCGGAGCTGCCGCACTAATTCCAGACCGATCCCACGATTTGCGCCCGTGATAACTGCAATCCCCATAACCGCGTTTCTCCTCTTCGATCCGCCGCCCATCCCGATCCGCACCCGTCTCACCGACCAATCGAGCGGAAACGACGGCATTGATGCCCGCAAGCTCAGACTTGCCGCTTGCTCTCTTGCCAAGATCGCCTCGGCGATCTCCCGTGCCCGCAACGCCAAGCGAAGGATACGACAACTGCGGAAACTCCGGGCTTTCCGTCTTTGGCACTTGTTTCCAGGCGCCCGTGGTCGCCCCCCTACACAGCCTCTACCAACGATAGACTACGGCGATGGCCTGAAAATCATCCTGTAGTCCAATGCTGACCCAGGGCAAGAGGTTGTATCCGGTCTTGCCCTGGAATATCATCGCGCTCCACGACGGCGCAGGCAAAAGCTTCCTGTGGAAGCCACCCCTGAGCTGCCGCCTGTCTGTTCACGAGCGAGTCAAACCACCAACTCTGCAAGGATCAGGGGAACAGCATACGCAAACGATGTGTCCACATCACCAGCGCTATCCCCACCCCGAAAAGATTTCAAATCTCTCACCATGTTATGGTTCCGATGACAGCAAAACCTGTCCTGCCGACGCTCGGCATCGAAGAAATCGACCGCCAGCACAGGCAGTTGTTCGACTGTCTCGAGCGCCTGGAAGCTTGGGTGGGTAAAGGCTACGGCTTTGCCGCGGCCTGCGCCACCGTTCTTTCCCTGCAGAATTACATCTCGAACCATTTTCAGTACGAAGAATCGCTTCTCCGCTCGCACAGCTATCCGAAACTCGAAGAGCACATCGAAGCGCATCGGAAAATTCGCGCCCAGGTGGCGCACTACGCCCAGCAAATCACCGATGGCGGGGACGTGAGTTCGGAACTATGCCGGCTCGTGCGAGATTGGCTCCTCACGCATATCGGCATCGACGACTTCGAGTATGCCAAGCTCCTGAATTCGGGCAGCTAGCGGTCTGCAGGTTACACCGCCTGCATCTGGCCCGCGCGGTACTCGCAATACACCCTCCCTGCCTCGACGCGGGAGCCTTTCGCGGCGACCCACTTTCGCCCGCGGCAGGCCCCCTTGCGATGCCGAGTACTGCGCGCCCGAAGCGGTGCCTTCGCGTCCCACGGCGCGACGAGACTGCTCTTCCGCAAGAATCGCTGCGACGATGTCCGGTGTCTGCGACCGAACACTGGACCGCAGTCAGATCCTTCAATCCGAGCCTCCTGATCCTGGTCGCCATAATCCTGGCAACGTGCGCCGGCAGGCTTTCGCCGAGCGACTGTCAGGGAGTCGACGTCCCCCTCCAGGCGCTGGGGCAGCCCCCCCTCGCTCGGCAAGACCTTGGGCGGGACTCAGCCCGCCTGAGGAAAGTCGGCCCCCAGCGAGACCTCGCGCCACTTCGCGATTTCGGCCGAGAGGTCGTTGATCTTGGCGAGAGCGAGGTCATATCCCGGTTTGCCAAGCACCAGGTGAAGCGGAGGCTCGGGCGATTCCACGGCCTCGATGATCGCTTCCGCGCCGCGCACCGGATCGCCTGGCTGCCTGCCGCTGTAGCCCTGGATGGCCTCCCGTCGCGCGCCGGCAGAGGATGCATAGTCGGCGATGGCGGTCTTCGGCGTCTTGAGCGAGCGGCCGGCCCAGTCCGTGCGGAAGGGACCCGGTTCGACGACGGTAACCTTGATGCCGAGCGACGCCGTTTCCTTGGCCAAGGCCTCGGAAAGTCCTTCCACGGCAAACTTGGTGGCGTTGTAGTAGCCAATGCCCGGTAGACCGACCAGACCGCCGACCGACGAGATGTTGACGATGTGTCCCCGGCGGCGTTGCCGCATCCCGGGGAGTACCGCCTTGGTGACGCTGATCAGGCCGAAGACGTTGGTCTCGAACATGGCGCGGACCTCATCGTCCTCGCCCTCCTCGACGGCCGCGAGATAGCCGTAGCCGGCATTATTGACCAGCACATCGATGCGCCCGAAGCGGGATTCGGCCTGCCGCACGACTTCCGCAATCTGCTGCGGCACGGTGACATCCAGCGTCGCGACCAGTGCGCTACCATGGGAAGCGAATTCGGCAAGCGTAGCAGCATTTCGTGCAGTCACCACGACGTCGTGGCCACGTCGAAGGAGTGTCCGCGCGAGTTCCTGGCCGAAGCCCGTCGAGCAGCCGGTGACGAGCCAGACAGAAGGTGTGGAGGTCATGGTCGATTCCAGAGGTAATTGCCTGGACCGAAGAAGTCTCCGCAGTCCGGGCATCGGCCCTTGCCCCGGACTGCCGCCGCCCTTCAGACATCGGGCGAAAGAGATGTGGTTTCCGACGACGGCCCCGCCTGTTGCGCCTGCGCGTCCCGGTCAAGCTGCCCTTAATGTGAAACAACAAGCCGCCAGAACGACGTCATTCCGGCGCAGGCCGGAATCCAGTGCGGCAGCGTCTGGGCACCGGCTTGCGCGGGTGCGACGGCTTTCATTATTCGTGGTGTTTTCGAAATCATGCCCGTTCGCCGTCACTCGTGGCTTGCTGGCCAGAATCCAGCTCCGCATTGCGCAATTCCAGGTCCGCCCAGAGCGCCTTGGCAAACGCCTTCCAGGCCTCGCCGCCGTGGCATTCGATGCCGATGCCGGCACATTCCTCCATGGTCTTGAGCATCAGCGCGGCAAGACCGAACAGCTCGACTTTGGCCATCAATCGGTGGTCGGAAGGATTGGCCGCGGCCAGTCGGACGTCGGCGGCCGAGTGGTCGAGCGCTTCCCTGGCGAGCGCACGCACCTGTACGTCGTCTTTCCAGTTGATGCCGAGAACAATCCCCTTGCGCTCGATCTCCCGCTCGATCGCCCGGACGTCGTCGGTGTAATTCTCGAAGCCGGCCATCCTCTTCTCCTCAGCCCGTGCTGCGCCACTGCCGCAGGGCGTAGGATAGCAGCATCCGGCAACGATGTACCGGAATCCGTTGACAACGCGCCAGGCATGCCACGAACCAACCGCGGGGAATGTCGAGACGGTTGTCACCTGCACTCATGCTGACAAAGACGGGATGCGCCGACACGATCAGCGGTGGTCACGCGCCGAAGCGCTGATTACCGTTCCAGCGCCAGCGTGACGAGTGCCCGATACGCATTTGAACTCCTCGACCCCAGCGATGAGACCGAAGATCTCCGGGGTGATCTGAACGCAGTTCGACGGAAGCAGGAGAACTACTCCTGAACCCATTCCAAAATGAATGCTTGCTCGAGAGAGTGACGCAGCATTTCCGGCTCCGATTGGGTGCACGTTCCGT
>NZ_JAMTDV010000088.1 GCF_023806565.1 Accumulibacter sp.
GCCGGCTCGACTGGCAGCCGCCGGACCAGCAGCGGGAGTGCGGCTGGACGAGCGACCAGCCGCTCGGGGTCGATCGCTTCGGGCTCTACGCGGAGATCTCTATCGGTGACGTCACGCAGCGTTTCCGCTGGATCGCCCCCGGGACCTTCGAGATGGGCTCGCCGGAGGACGAGCCGCAGCGGACCGACGACGAGGTGCCCCACCAGGTGACGCTGACACAAGGCTACTGGCTGGCCGACACCGCATGCACACAGGCGCTGTGGATGGCGGTGATGGGCAGCAACCCGAGCCGGTTCCAGGACGACCCGCGCAATCCCGTCGAGCAGGTGAGCTGGAACGACGTACAGGAATTTCTGGAGAAGCTCGATCGCCGCGTACCCGGCCTCGATGCGCGGCTGCCGAGCGAAGCCGAATGGGAATACGCCTGCCGTGCCGGGACGACGACGGCGTTCTCGTTTGGCGCCAACATCACGCCGGAACAGGTCAACTACGATGGCAACCACCCCTACGCCGGAGGCAAGAAAGGCCTGTATCGCGAAAAGACCGTACCGGTTGCCTCGCTGCCGGCGAACGCCTGGGGCCTGTACGAAATGCACGGAAACGTATATGAGTGGTGTGCCGACTGGTACGGAGACTACCCGAGCACGCCGCAGGTCGACCCACGTGGAGCGTCGACGGGCGCCCGGCGCGTGTTGCGCGGCGGCTCGTGGTACGGCTACGGCGGGGGCGTGCGTTCTGCCCACCGCCGCTACTACTACTACGAGCCCGGCGAGCGCAACAGCGGCATCGGGTTCCGGCTCGCCCCAGGTCGAGGGCGGCCGGCGGAACCGGCGGGGGGAACGGCGGCGGCCGCGGAGCGGACGTCGCCCGCCGAACTGCCGCCCGGGACGGGCGGCAGTTCGGGCGCGCGCGGCGGGAAGCCGCGCGCGTGGTCGCAACTGATCCGGGACTGGTTCACGCGCAAATGAAATTTCACGTATTCACGATCGAAGTGCGCGATCCCGGCCCGGGACAGGATGCGCTCAACGCTTTCTGCGCGCAGCACCGCGTCACCGAGGTCGACAAGCGCTTCGTCGACCAGGGACCCTGCTCGTCCTGGACTTTCTGCGTCGCGACGCTGGACGGCGACGGATCGGCTCGCCCGGTCGGCGAACGCAAACGGGTCGATTACCGCGAAGTGCTGAACGAGTCGGACCTCGCCGTCTTCGCCGAACTGCGCAACCTGCGCCGCGCGCTCGCCGAAAACGAGGGGGTGCCGCAATTCGCCTTGTTCACCAACGAGCAGCTTGCCGCGATGGTCACGCAACGGGTCAGCACCCCGTCGGCGCTCGGCGAGATCGAGGGCGTCGGCAAGGCGCGAATCGACAAGTACGCCCGTCACTTTCTGCCGTTGCTGAAGAAGGCCTTCGCTGCGGTGCCTGCAGCCAATCCCGCCAATGAAGCGATTCCGGATTGACCTCGCCGATCTGGCGTGTGCCGACAACCTGGCGTTGGCTGCGTGGAAAGCGGCGCGTGGCAAACGGCAGCGCGGCGAAGTGCGGCGCTTCTTCGCGCAGTTCGACGAGTCGATCCGCAGGCTGCGTCACGACATCCTGGCCGGCAGCGCCCCGTGCGGCGAGTACCGCAGCTTTCTGATCCACGACCCGAAGGAGCGGCGGATCCACGCCGCATGCTTCCCCGACCGCGTCTTGCAGCACGCGATTCTGAACCTCGCCGAACCGGTTTTCGAGCGGACGCTGGTGCCGAGCAGCTACGCGTGCCGGCCGGGTCTCGGCGTCCATCGGGCGATTCGCCACGCGCAGCGCAACCTGCGGCTGCAACTGAAAGAGAACGTCCAGATCAACCGCAGCGAGCGCGGCGTCACCTACTGCGGCGCACGCGTGCTGCGGGGTTCGCTGCGTCTGTCGGCGCGCAAGAAAGCGCGTTACTGCCAGGGCCGCGAGCAATGGGAGGCGGCATGGTGCGAGGGAGCGATCGATGCCCTGACCTTGCAGCGCGGCTATGCGGCGGTGCTCGCGCCGACGCTGCACTGCGACAGCCTGAGCTGGCGAATACGGCAACTCGAAATCCACCCTTCGCGCTATAGTGACGAATGAGCGAATTGGCCCGCTTGCGGCCGATGCGCTCGGCAACAGCAGCAGAAAGGGAGGCCGTCGCGGGCGACCAGCGCGTGTTGCGCGGCGGCTCGTGGAACAACAACGGCAGGAACGTGCGTTCTGCCAACCGCAACTACAACGAGCCCGGCGAGCGCAACAACAACATCGGGTTCCGGCTCGCCCCAGCTCTCGGGTCGAAGAGAACGGCTCGCGACCAGACGACCTTCCTGTCCGTCCGCTTCGGGCGGCGAAAAGCCAATGCCCTTCGGCAGGCTGGTAGGCGAGACGCCGAACGCCTGCCGAAGCGGCGATCTCCGGGACGCCCGTGATGCCCGCGCTCTTGCCCGCTGACGACGACGTGACGATCTTCCTACCCGAGCGCTTTCCGCTGCCGTGGGCGAGCGCCTGGGGCGACGACGAGTACGGTTTGTGGATGATGCTCGAACTGGGCGAAGCCCGGCAGCGTTTCCGCTGGATCGCCCCCGGGACCTTCGAGATGGGCTCGCCGGTGGACGAGCCGCAGCGGTTCGACCACGAAACGCCCCACCAGGTGACGCTGACGCAAGGCTACTGGCTGGCCGACACCGCATGCACACAGGCGCTGTGGATGGCGGTGATGGGCAGCAACCCGAGCCGCAACCCGAGCCGCTTTCAGGTCGACCCGCGCAATCCCGTCGAGCAGGTGAGCTGGAACGACGTACAGGAATTTCTGGAGAAGCTCGATCGCCGCGTACCCGGCCTCGATGCGCGGCTGCCGAGCGAAGCCGAATGGGAATACGCCTGCCGTGCCGGGACGACGACGGCGTTCTCGTTTGGCGCCAACATCACGCCGGAACAGGTCAACTACGATGGCAACCACCCCTACGCCGGAGGCAAGAAAGGCCTGTATCGCGAAAAGACCGTACCGGTTGCCTCGCTGCCGGCGAACGCCTGGGGCCTGTACGAAATGCACGGAAACGTCTGGGAGTGGTGTGCCGACTGGTATGGAGACTACCCGAGCACGCCGCAGACAGACCCGCACGGAGCGGTGACGGGCGACCAGCGCGTGTTGCGCGGCGGCTCGTGGGGCGGCGACGGCAGGAACGTGCGTTCTGCCAGCCGCAACTACAACGAGCCCGGCGTGCGCGACTTCAACTTCAATTTCGGGTTCCGGCTCGCCCCAGGTCGAGGGCGGCCGGCGGAGCCGGCCGTTTAGGCGGAAAGGAAGTTGCCGGCGGAGCCGGCGCAGTTCCTCGAATTGCCGTCCGGGACGGGCGGCAATTCCGGCGCGCACGGCGTCACCTTCGCAGAGACGGCGACGGTACTCACGGACGAATACGCAATCACCCGCGAAGATCCGGACGCGGTCGGCGAACAGCGCTTTGTTTCCTTGGGCTTGAGCGCCACGGGTGATCTTCTCGTCGTTGTCTACGCACATCGAGACCCGGATACGTACCGAATCCTCTCGTCATGGAAAGCAAACAAAGCGCAACGGATGCCACATGCAAAAGGTCACCGCTGAACCCTGCCGCGAAATCGATTTTTCGACCGCCCGGCGAGGGGCGGTCATTCCACTCGAGGCGGGCAAGAGCAAAATCTCGATCCGTCTGGACAGCGCGGTCATCGAGTATTTCCGCCGCCAGGCGGCGCCGCCGATCTCCGCAGCGCTCGACTCCGCGTTATCTTTCAGCAAATTGCCGTAAAATTCCGCTCCTTTCGAGAGCCTTCCGCAGCTTGCGGATGCCGAGCCCATGTTCTTCCCTGATCGTTTCGACGTCATCGTCGTCGGCGGCGGCCACGCCGGCAGCGAGGCGGCGCTCGCCGCGGCGCGGGTCGGGGTGCGCACGCTGCTGCTGACGCACAATCTGGAGACGCTCGGCGCGATGAGCTGCAATCCGTCGATCGGCGGCATCGGCAAGGGCCACCTGGTGAAGGAGATCGACGCGCTCGGCGGGGCGATGGCCGAGGCCACCGACGAAGCGGGAATCCAGTTCCGCATCCTCAATTCGAGCAAGGGGCCGGCGGTGCGCGCGACGCGCGCGCAGGCCGACCGCGTGCTGTACCGGCAGGCGATTCGTCGCCGTCTCGAAAACCAGGCGAATCTGACGATTTTCGCGCAGGCCTGCGACGACCTGATCGTCGAGGGCGATCAGGTGGCCGGCGTGGTGACGCAGCTCGGCGTGCGCTTCGCCGCGCGCGCGGTGGTGCTGACCGCCGGCACTTTCCTCAACGGGCTGATTCACGTCGGTCTGGCGAAGCACGCGGGTGGCCGCATGGGCGACCCGCCTTCGCTCGCGCTCGCCGCGCGCCTGCGCGAGCTGCAGTTGCCGGTCGGACGGCTGAAGACCGGCACGCCGCCGCGACTGGACGGCAAGACGATCGACTTCTCGCTTCTCGCCGAGCAGCATTCCGACGATCCCTTGCCGGTGTTCTCGTTTCTCGGCGACGCCGCCAGCCATCCGCCGCAGTTGCCGTGCTGGATCACCAGCACCAGCGAGCGCACGCACGCGATCATCCGCGCCAACCTCGATCGTTCGCCGCTGTACACGGGAGTGATCGAAGGCGTCGGTCCGCGCTACTGCCCGTCGATCGAGGACAAGGTGCATCGCTTCGCCGGCAAGGACAGTCACCAGGTCTTTCTCGAACCCGAGGGCCTGGCGACGCACGAAATCTACCCGAACGGGATTTCGACCAGCCTGCCGTTCGACGTGCAGCTGGCGATCGTGCGCTCGCTGCGCGGACTGGAAAACTGCCACATCCTGCGCCCGGGCTACGCCATCGAGTACGACTACTTCGATCCGCGTGGCCTGCGCGCTTCGCTGGAAACGCGGGCGCTGCACGGTCTCTTCTTCGCCGGCCAGATCAACGGCACCACCGGTTACGAGGAAGCGGCCGCGCAGGGTCTGCTGGCGGGAGTCAATGCGGCGCGCTTGGCGATCGAAGAGGAAGCGTGGATGCCGCGCCGCGACCAGGCGTATCTCGGCGTGCTCGCCGACGACCTGGTAACGCGCGGCGTTTCCGAACCGTACCGGATGTTTACCAGCCGCGCCGAGTATCGCCTGTCGCTGCGCGAGGACAATGCCGACCTGCGGCTGACCGCAGAGGGTCGTCGCCTCGGGCTGGTCGACGACCGCCGTTGGGCGGCCTTCTCTACCAAGCAGGAGGCGATCGCGCGCGAACAGGAGCGTCTGAAGTCGACCTGGGTGCACCCGGCGAGGCTGGCCACGGCCGACGCACTGCGCGTCTTCGGTCAGCCGCTCGAACGCGAATACTCGCTGCATGAGCTGCTGCGCCGGCCCGACGTGCGCTATCCGGCGCTGATGAGCCTGCGTCTCGGCGATGCCGCGGTCGATGCCGGCGTGGTCGATGCGCAGGTGATCGAGCAGATCGAAATCCAGGCGAAATATCAGGGCTATATCGAACGGCAGCAGGAGGAAGTGCAGCGCAACCTGGCGAACGAGGAAACGCGCTTCGCCGACGACTTCGATTTTCTTTCGATCAGCGGCCTGTCGCGCGAAGTGCAGCAGAAGCTTGCGCTGCATCGGCCGCAGACGCTGGGGCAGGCGTCGCGCATCCAGGGAGTGACGCCGGCGGCGATCTCGATCCTGCTGGTGCATCTGAAGCGTCGGCAACTCGCCGCGCAAGCGCAGAGCGCCGCGGGCTCCGCGGCATGAGCGGGGACGCGCAGCTCGCCGAGGGCCTCGGCGCTCTCGGCATCGACCTGGCGCCCGCCGCACGCGGCAGGCTGCTCGCCTACACGGCGCTGCTCGAGAAATGGAACCGGACGTATCGCCTGACGGGAATCAGCGACCCGGCGCTGGCAGTTGCCCATCACCTGCTCGATTCGCTGGCGATCCTGCCGTATGTCGAGGCGACGACGCTGCTCGACGTCGGCAGTGGCGGCGGCATGCCGGGAATCCCGCTGGCGATCGCCGATCCGGCACTGAACGTCGTCCTCCTCGACAGCAACGCGAAGAAGGCGGCCTTCCTGCGCCAGGCGGCGATCGAGCTCGGTCTGGCGAATATTGCCGTACACTGTGGTCGCGTCGAAAACTACCGGCCGCCGCAGCGCTTTGCGGCGATTGCCGCGCGCGCCTTTTCGCAACTCGCCGAACTGGTGCAATGTTCGCGTCACCTGCTGGCGGAGGGCGGCCACTGGCTGGCGATGAAGGGCCTGCGGCCGCAGGACGAACTGGCGCGGCTGCCGGCCGACGTCGTCGTCGACGCGGTGCATCGGCTGCACGTGCCGGGAGTCGGCGGCGAGCGGCATCTGGTCGTGATCCGCAGCGGCCGTCATTGAGGGGGAGATCCGCCTTGGCAAGAATACTCGCGGTAACCAATCAGAAAGGCGGCGTCGGCAAGACGACGACGGCGGTGAACCTGTCGGCGTGCCTCGCCGAGTACGGCCAGCGCGTGTTGCTCATCGATCTTGATCCGCAGGGCAACGCGACCACCGGCTGCGGCGTGGTCAAGCGCGAGGCGATGCCGACCGTCTACCAGATCCTGATCGGTCGCTCGACGATCGACGAGACGCGCTGTGGCACCGATTTCGGCTTCGACCTGCTGCCGGCGAACCGCGAACTCGCGGGCGCCGAGATCGAGCTGATCGAACTCGGCCAACGCGAATATCGGCTGCGCGATTCCCTGGCCGGGCTGCGCGACGATTACGATTTCATCCTCATGGACTGTCCGCCGGCGCTCAATCTGCTGACGGTCAACGGGCTGGTCGCGGCGGCGACGGTGATGATCCCGATGCAGTGCGAGTACTACGCGCTGGAAGGGCTGACCGACCTCGTGGCGACGCTGAAGAAGGTGCGCGCCAATCTCAACCCGGTGCTCGAAATCGAGGGCCTGTTGCGGACGATGTTCGATCCGCGCTCGACCCTGACGCAGCAGGTGTCACGCGAGCTCGAGGGCCACTTCGGCAACAAGGTGTATGCGACGATCGTCCCGCGGAACGTGCGCCTGGCCGAGGCGCCGTCGTACGGCAAGCCGGTGATCGCCTTCGACCGCGGCTCCAAGGGGGCGCAGGCGTATCTGGCGCTGGCGCGCGAGATTCTCGAGCGGGCCGGCGGGCAGAAGATCGCCGCCGCCGGCGGAGCGCGGCGATGAAGCTGAAGGGTCTCGGCCGTGGTCTCGATGCCCTGCTGGCCGGCAATGACGCGCAGGGCCGGGAGCAGCAGCGCTCGCTGCCGGTAGGCCAGATCCAGCCGGGAAAGTATCAGCCGAGAACGCACATGGATGCCGCTTCGCTCGAAGAGCTGGCGGCTTCGATCCGTGCGCAGGGACTGATGCAGCCGATCCTCGTGCGCCCGCTCGGCGAGGAACTCTACGAAATCATTGCCGGCGAGAGGCGCTGGCGAGCCGCCCAGATGGCAGGTATGAGCGAACTGTCGGCGCTGATCCGGGAAATTCCCGACGAGGCGGCGCTGGCCATGGCGCTGATCGAGAACATCCAGCGCGAGAACCTCAATCCGCTGGAGGAGGCGCTGGGCCTGCAGCGCCTGATCGACGAATTCGCGATGACCCATCAGCAGGCGGCGGATGCCGTCGGGCGATCGCGGCCGGCGGCGTCGAACCTGTTGCGCCTGCTGCAGCTCGCTCCGCCGGTGCAGGAACTGCTGATGCGCGGCGAAATCGACATGGGGCACGCCCGCGCCCTGCTGCCGCTGAGCGGCGCACTGCAGGTGCAGCTGGCGCAGCGGGTGGTGCAGAAGGGGCTGTCGGTGAGGGAAGCGGAGCGCCTCGTCCAGTATGCGCTGCGTCCGCCGAAGGAGGCCGAGCCGGTGCGCCCGGATCGCGACGTGCTGCGCCTGCAGGACGAGCTGGCCGATCTGCTCGGGGCGCAGGTGGCGATCCGTGCCAACAAGCGGGGGGCCGGCAAGGTGCTGATCGAGTTCGGCGACCTCGATCAACTCGAAGGAATTCTGCAGCGCCTGCGCCATTGACGCGACGCAGCATAAGGGCCATCGCGCAGGCTCCTAATGTCGCCTGCAAGCCGCATGGTAGCGAGCATTGCAAACTTTTTTGCAGTTGCGGTTTGCTTCCCCTTGGCGAGTCTGGTATTCTTCACACGTTTTGCAGGGGCTAGACGTGCATCCTCAGGTCCGCTGGGTTTTTCGTTGCCAGTTGGCGGTCACCTTGGCGGCTGCGCTGGCAGCGTGGATGGCAATGGGGGGGAATGCAGCGGTTTCTGCTGTGCTCGGCGGCATGATCGCCATGGCAAGCGCCTTTGCCTACGCATGGCGGGCCTTGCGGCCGCCGCGACAGGCAGGTGCTGATGCAAGAAAGGCGTTCCAGGCACAGGTGGCGGGCGAGGGCTACAAGTTTGCCGTGACCCTCCTGCTGTTCGCCGGGGTCTTCAAGGGTTACGAGCAGCTCGCAGCCCTGCCGCTCTTCCTCGCCTATGCTGCAACGGTTGTCGTTTATTGGATGGCGCTGCTCAGGCAGCAATAGTCGAACAGGGGGAATATATGGCTGCGGGCGAGGCGTTAACGTCTAGTGAATATATCGTCCATCACCTGACCAACCTTACGGTCGGTCACGGTTTCTGGACTGTCCATCTCGATTCGCTGATCGTCTCGGGAATCCTGGGCCTGTTCGCCTTCGTCGGCATGGCCAAGCTGGCGCGCAAGGCCGCCGTCGTCAATCCGGGCAAGCTGCAGACTTTCATCGAGATGCTGGTGTCGTTCATCGACCAGCAGGTCAAGGATACCTTCCACGGAAAGAGCAAGCTGGTGACGCCAATGGCGATCACCATTTTCGTCTGGGTCTTCCTGATGAACGCGATGGACCTGCTCCCGGTCGATTTCGTTCCGCTGATTCTCGGCCTCGGCGGCGTGCATTATTTCAAGTCGGTGCCGACGACCGACCCGAACCTGACCTTCGGCATGTCGCTGAGCGTTTTCGCGACGATGATCGTCATGAATTTCAAGGTCAAGGGGGTAGGTGGTTTCCTGCACGAAGTGTTCACCGTACCGTTTGGCGCGAAGCTGGCGCCGCTCAATCTCCTCTTCCGTCTGATCGAGGACATCGCCAAGCCGATCTCGCTCGCCCTGCGTCTGTTCGGCAACATGTACGCCGGCGAAATGGTGTTCATCCTGATCGCCCTGCTCGGCCTGTGGCAGTTGCCGCTGGCTTTGCCGTGGGCGCTTTTCCATATCCTGATCATCACCCTCCAGGCCTTCGTTTTCATGATGCTCACCATCGTGTACCTGTCGATGGCCAGCGAATCGCACGGTTGATGGTGAAATTCCGGTACTGCTCCCAAGTTTGATTCACGTTGTCTTCGTTTAACCCATTTAGCATGTTTTACTAGGAGAAACTCATGGAAGCCGCTCTCTCAATGTTGCTTGGTAATACCGCCATCGCCGTCGCCATCCTGATCGGTGCGGGTGCTCTCGGTACTGCTATCGGTTTCGGTTTGCTCGGTGGCCGCTTCCTCGAAGGTGCTGCGCGTCAGCCGGAAATGATCCCGACTCTCCAGGTAAAGATGTTCATCGTTGCCGGCCTGCTCGACGCGGTCACCATGATCGGCGTCGGTATCGCCCTCTTCATGCTGTTTGCGAACCCGTTCATCGCCGTCGTCAAGGGCTGATCGCTTCTCCTTTCGGACTAACTCTTCACAGGAGGTTCGCGTGAACATCAACGCAACGTTGATTGGCGAAGCGATCTGGTTCGGCGTCTTCATCTGGATCACCATGAAGTACGTCTGGCCGCCACTGGCCAAAGCCATGGCGGATCGCCAAAAGCTGATCGCCGAGGGACTCGCTGCCGGCGAGCGCGGCAAGCACGAGCTGGAACTGGCCGGCAAGCGTTCGGCCGACGCCATGCGGGATGCCAAGGCCAAGGCCGCCGAGATCATCACTGCCGCCGAGAAGCGTGGTGCGCAGATGGTCGAGGAAGCGAAGGCGACGGCGAAGATCGAAGCCGACAAGGTAGTCGCCGCGGCGAAGGCAGAAATCGCGCAGCAGGTCGAGCAGGCGCGGGCCGAGCTGCGTGGCCGCGTCGCCGACCTGGCCGTGGCCGGTGCCGAGCGCATTCTCAAGCGCGAGGTGGACGCCAAGGCGCACGCCGAGATGCTGGTCGCGCTCAAGCAGGAACTCTAGGATCATGGCCGAACTCGTTACCATCGCGCGCCCCTACGCCGAGGCGGTTTTCCGCATCGCGCTGGAGAACAAGGCGCTGGCCGACTGGTCCGAACGGCTGTCGCTCTTGTCGGCGATCGCCACGGATGAGCAGATGCGTTCGTGCATCGGCAATCCCGAACTCTCGGCTACGCAGAAGAGCGCGCTCTTCAAGTCGCTGCTCGGCAAGGCGCCGGAAGGCGGCGAGGCCAATCTGATCGACGTGCTTGCCAGCAACGAGCGGCTTGCTGCCCTGCCGGAAATCGCCGGTCTCTTCGAAGAGCTGCGGGCCGCGCAGGAAGGCGTCAAGGAAGCGACGATCCACAGCGCCTTTCCGATAGACGATGCGCAGCGCAAGGCCCTGATCGAAGACCTCGAAGCGCGCTTCAAGACCCGGCTGACTGCCGAAGTGGTCGTCGATCAATCGCTGATCGGCGGCGTCAAGATTGTCGTTGGCGACCAGGTGCTCGATACCTCCGTCCTCGGAAAGATCGAGAGCCTGCGGTTGGCGCTCAAGAATTAGGAGAATTTCCATGCAGTTGAATCCTTCCGAAATCAGCGAACTGATCAAGAGCAAGATCGAGAATCTTGCGATCAGCGCCGACCTGCGTACCCAGGGGACCGTCGTTTCGGTAACCGACGGCATCTGCCGTGTCTATGGCCTGACTGACGTCATGCAGGGAGAAATGCTCGAGTTCCCGGGCAACACCTTCGGCATGGCGCTGAACCTCGACCGCGACTCGGTCGGAGCGGTGGTTCTCGGCGAGTACGAGCAGATCAGCGAAGGCGATACGGTCAAGACCACCGGCCGCATCCTCGAAGTTCCCGTCGGGCCGGAACTGCTCGGGCGCGTGGTGAACTCGCTGGGCCAGCCGATCGACGGCAAGGGCCCGGTCAATCACAAGCTGACCGACAAGATCGAAAAAGTGGCGCCCGGCGTCATCTGGCGCAAGTCGGTTGCGCAACCGGTGCAGACCGGTCTCAAGTCGATCGACTCGATGGTGCCGATCGGCCGCGGCCAGCGCGAACTGATCATCGGCGACCGACAGACCGGCAAGACGGCCGTAGCGGTCGACACGATCATCAACCAGAAGGGTCAGAACCTGATCTGCATCTACGTGGCGATCGGTCAGAAGGCTTCGACCGTGGCCAACGTCGTGCGCAAGCTCGAAGAGAACGGCGCCATGGAGTACACCATCGTCGTCGCCGCGACCGCCTCCGAGTCGGCCGCATTGCAGTACATCGCTCCCTACGCCGGCTGCACCATGGGCGAGTATTTCCGTGACCGCGGCCAGGATGCCCTGATCATCTATGACGACCTCACCAAGCAGGCCTGGGCCTATCGCCAGGTCTCGCTCCTGCTGCGCCGTCCCCCCGGGCGCGAAGCGTATCCGGGCGACGTCTTCTACCTGCATTCGCGCCTGCTCGAACGTGCCGCGCGCGTTTCGGAAGAGTGGGTCGAGAAATTCACCAACGGCGAAGTCAAAGGCAAGACCGGTTCGCTGACCGCCTTGCCGGTGATCGAGACGCAGGCCGGTGACGTTTCGGCCTTCGTTCCGACCAACGTCATCTCGATTACCGACGGTCAGATCTTCCTCGATACCGACCTCTTCAACGCCGGTATCCGTCCGGCGATCGACGCCGGTATCTCGGTCTCCCGCGTCGGTGGCGCAGCGCAGACCAAGGTCATCAAGAAGCTCGGTGGCGGCGTCCGTCTGGCATTGGCACAGTACCGCGAACTCGCGGCCTTTGCCCAGTTCGCCTCGGATCTCGACGAGGCGACCCGCAAACAGCTCGACCGCGGCCGTCTGGTGACCGAACTGATGAAGCAGCCGCAGTACTCGCCGCTGCCGATCTCGGAAATGGCGATCACCCTGCACGCGGTCAACAAGGGTCTGTTCGACGACGTCGAGGTGAAGAAGGCGCTGGCGGTGGAGAAGCAGATGCACGGCTTCGTCAAGCAGAAATACGCCGACCTCATCACCAAGATCGAAACGACCCGGGATCTTGACGCCGAAAGCGAGCAGAAACTCACCAAGGCGATTGAGGAATTCAAGGCCTCGCTGGCCTGATCGATCGAGGAGATTGCCATGCCCAGCGGCAAGGAAATCCGAAACAAGATCAAGAGCGTAGAAAGTACGCGCAAGATCACCAAGGCGATGGAGATGGTCGCTGCGTCGAAGATGCGCAAGGCGCAGGACCGGATGCGCGCTGCCCGCCCGTACGGCGAGAAGATTCGGCGAGTCGCCGGCAACCTTTCGCACGCGCTGACCGACTATCGCCACCCGTTCCTGACCGTGCGCGAACAGGTGAAAACCGTCGGACTGATCACCGTGACCTCCGACAAGGGGCTGTGCGGTGGCCTCAATACCAACGTGCTGCGCCTTGCGCTGACCAAGATGAAGGAGTGGGACGCAGAAGGCAAGCAGCTTCGGGTGACTGCGATCGGCAACAAGGGTCTGGGTTTCATGCAGCGCGCCGGCGCCAACGTGATTTCCCAGATCACCGGATTGGGCGACACCCCGCACCTGGAAAGGCTGATCGGGCCGGTCAAGGTGCAGCTCGATGCGTACCTGAAGGGCGAGATCGACATTCTCTACATCGCATTCACGCGCTTCATCAACACGATGAAACAGGAGCCGACACTCTACCAGTTGCTGCCCCTGTCCGGAGACTTGGTCGGCGGTGAAGGCAATCGCTGGGATTACCTGTACGAGCCCGATGCCAAGGCGGTCATTGACGACCTGTTGGTGCGTTACGTCGAAGCGATGATCTACCAGTCGGTTGCGGAGAACATGGCATCCGAACAGAGTGCGCGCATGGTGGCGATGAAGTCGGCCTCCGACAATGCCAAGAACGTCATCGGCGAACTGCGGCTGGTTTACAACAAGACTCGCCAGGCGGCGATCACCAAAGAGCTTTCGGAAATCGTCGGCGGCGCAGCGGCTGTCTGACCACGCGATAGTTGATTTATTGATTAGGGATACGACGATGAGTCAAGGAAACATTGTTCAGTGTATCGGCGCCGTGGTGGACATCCAGTTCCCGCGGGACGCAATGCCGCATGTCTACAACGCGTTGCAGCTCGACAAGGCCGAAGAGTCGGAGATGTGCGAAGCGGACCTGATGTTCGAGGTGCAGCAACAGCTCGGTGACGGAATCGTGCGTACGATCGCCATGGGATCGTCCGACGGCCTGCGCCGTGGAATGAAGGTGAACGACACCGGGGCTGCCATTTCGGTGCCGGTCGGCAATGCCACCATCGGCCGTATCATGAACGTTCTCGGTCGCCCGATCGACGAAGCAGGACCGATCCCGACCGACGAGCGCCGCGCGATTCACCAGCTGGCCCCCAAGTTCGACGAACTGTCGCCGTCGGTCGATCTGCTCGAGACCGGGATCAAGGTCATCGACCTGGTCTGCCCGTTTGCCAAGGGCGGCAAGGTCGGGCTGTTCGGTGGCGCCGGCGTCGGCAAGACCGTAAACATGATGGAGCTGATCAACAACATCGCCAAGCAGCACTCGGGCCTCTCGGTTTTTGCTGGCGTCGGTGAGCGGACCCGCGAGGGCAACGACTTCTACCATGAAATGAAGGAGTCGAACGTTCTCGACAAGGTGGCGATGGTCTTCGGTCAGATGAACGAGCCACCGGGCAACCGCCTGCGCGTGGCGCTGACCGGTCTGACGATGGCCGAACGCTTCCGCGACGATGGCCGCGACATTCTCTTCTTCGTCGACAACATCTACCGCTACACGCTGGCCGGTACCGAAGTTTCGGCGCTCCTTGGCCGCATGCCGTCCGCCGTGGGTTATCAGCCGACGCTGGCCGAGGAAATGGGCCGCCTGCAGGAACGCATCACCTCGACCAAGGTAGGGTCGATCACCTCGATCCAGGCGGTATATGTGCCTGCCGATGACCTTACCGACCCGTCGCCGGCGACAACCTTCCTGCACCTCGATTCGACCGTTGTGTTGTCGCGTGACATCGCTTCGCTGGGCATCTACCCTGCCGTCGACCCGCTTGACTCGACTTCCCGCCAGCTCGATCCGCAGGTGGTCGGTGAGGAGCACTACAACGTCGCGCGGGCCGTTCAGATGACGCTGCAGAAGTACAAGGAGCTGCGCGACATCATCGCGATTCTGGGGATGGACGAGCTGTCGCCGGAAGACAAGCTGGCCGTCTATCGCGCGCGCAAGATTCAGCGCTTTCTGTCGCAGCCGTTCAGCGTCGCGGAAGTGTTCACCGGCTCACCGGGCAAGTACGTTCCGCTCAAGGACACGATCAAGGGCTTCAAGATGATCGTCGAAGGCGAATGCGACAACATTCCCGAGCAGGCGTTCTACATGGTTGGCGGCATCGAGGAAGTGTTCGAGAAGGCCAAGACCCTCTAGGACGGCGGAGCAAACGTCGCGTCCCTTCGCCGACCGGGAAGGGGCGCGATCCAGGAAGGGAAGAACCATGGCAATCAGAGTACATGTTGACGTCGTCAGCGCCGAGGAACTGATCTTTTCGGGAGAGACCGACTTCGCGGTCTTCCCTGGAGAAGCCGGTGAGCTCGGGGTTTACCCGCGGCACACGCCACTGCTGACGCGCATCAAGCCGGGAACGGTCCGCCTGAAGATCCCCGATCGGGATGAATATGAGATGGTCTACGTTTCCGGCGGAATGCTGGAAGTCCAGCCCGCGTTGATCACGGTCCTCGCCGACACGGCAATCCGTGCGCACGATCTGGACGAGGCGAAGGCGATGGAAGCCAAGCAGCGAGCCGAAGAAGCTCTCAAGGATCGCACTTCGGACGTGGGTCTGGCTGCGGCAGAGGCCGAGCTGGCGCAGGCGGTTGCTCAGTTGCAGGCGATCAAGAAGCTGCGCAGTCGCCACTGAGCAGCTCGGCCGACTGAAAAAGGCAGCCCCCTGTGGGCTGCCTTTTCTCTTGTGCGCAGTTCCCCGCAGAATTCAGCCGGCTTCGACCTGCTGCACTCGCTTCTCCAGGCGTGCGAGGTCGTCACGAAGTGCGTCCACCTCAGAGCAGAATGCTTCGACCTCGGCGCGCCGGGCGACTACCGCGGCTTCCCCGGTCACATACTCGGCGGCTGCCTGCGCCAGCCTTCCCACGCTTTGCCCCTGCCAATCCGCGAACCGCCGGGCAAATTGCACTCCCCGGCGGGCGAAGATGTCGCCCACGACCTGCGACAGATCGTGCTCGATGTCCCAGCGAAGGTTGCGGAAGACGAAGCCCAAAGTCTCGGCAAGATCGGCGGACCCGGCAATCGTCGCCGCAGCGAACAACGCTGCGCGGTCGACAAGCAATCTCGCAGGCGCGTCGACGGGCAGACTTACCGTCACGCTCGGCGACGCGACCGGATCGGACGCACTCTCCAGCAATCCCGTATTGCCGATCGTGGCCAGGATGTCCCTGTCGCCACCCAACTGCAAGCATACGGTCTTCCCGGCAAAGGCAGCAAGCCTTTCACGCGCCCACGATTCTCCCGCCAGCAAATGATTGAGGAATCCCAGCGCGACTCTGGTCAGCATGTGCGTTGTGTCACCGGTACCGGCCGGGCAAACGAAAGACTCGCCGAGGCGTCCGCTTCCGCCAGCTTGCCGTCATCGTCTGGCTGACAATATTCGATGTTCGCCAATCAGGCCATCTGCTGGATACCCGCGATCACCCAGCCGTGCGAGCCTTCGAGTGGCTTCGACAGGTTCCACACCTCGTCGAAGGGTGCAGCGGCTGCCCCGATCTCTTCCCGGATCATGCCGCTGAAGCGGACGCTGGCGATATGCCGGGTGTTCTCGCTGACCACCTCCAAGAGTTCGGCGTTGAGGGTGACGACGTCGGTCTGCTGGGGTGCCTTGCCTCTTTCGTCGAGCTGAAGCTTGATTTCGGCGAACATTTCCGGGGTGACGAACTCGCGGATGTCTTCGAGATTTCCCGCGTCATTCGCCGCCTGCAGGCGTATGAAGTTCAGTTTGGCGACGCGCAGGAAGCCCTCGACGTCAAACCCCGCCGGAATGTTCGAGGCGGGAAGCGCCGACATCGCTGGTTGTGGCGGGGTCACAGGAAAACCTTGTCGTGAGGAGTCGCTCGCCGGCGGCTCCGCCATGCCTCCGGCACCTATCCCGGCGTATTGCAGCGGTTCCGGCCGTGCACCTGGCGACGACCGGCGAGCGAATACCAGCTTGATGACGACGATCGCGGCGATGACCAGCAGAGCGATCATCAGGAAATTGGCCACTCCTTCACCCATGCCGAAATGCGACAGCAGCGCCCCGATTCCGAGGCCGGCGGCGAGACCTGCCAGTGGGCCCATCCAGCTCCGCTTGGGCGCCGGGCTGGCAGGAGTGGGCACCGGCGCAGGCGAGGGTGCTACTGGCGCCGCATTCTGGGGTGGCGTCGCCTGCCGCTGGGTAACCGTATCCCGCTGCATGCCGGTCGATCGTCCGCCGCCCAAGCGCTTCGCCTCGGCATCTCCGGCCGCAAGGCCGAGAGTCACTACACAGATGGCGACCGCCACTAGCATTCTCTTCATCAGTCCATGTCTCCAGTCAGAACTT
>NZ_JAMTDV010000089.1 GCF_023806565.1 Accumulibacter sp.
CGGTGGCCGGCGTGCCGGGCCAGTGGCAAACCGTCACCGTCGACCGCATCTCCGGTAGAGACAACGGCCGCGACGAGTTCGGGCTCTACCGGGCAGACGATGCGGACGGTCGCATCGGGGAGCTCAAGCCGGGCGACGCCGGCTATGCCGCCGCAGCGCTGACGAGCGAGCGGGTGGTCGTGCTCTTCGGGAGCGGTCCCAATGGCGGTGCCCGGCCGGCAGTGCAGCTGCCCGCCAGCGAGTACATCGGCTTCTACCGGATTGTCGACGGCAGCACCAGCGATTGGCGCAGTCAGAATCCGCTCAACGTCGTCGGGCGAGGTCCGCTGGCGGTGTTCTCGGTATCCGCAGCGGATTCCAATCTTCGCATCGAATTGCGCGCCGACGCTGACGGCTGTGGCTGTCTCTGCCTCAGTTGGGGGAGCTCCAGCAACGCCACCGGCACTGGCTCCGAAAGGGTGGCGTTCCGGATTGGTGGCGTGAGTGGTGGCGTGAGTGCCGCTCCCCAGCGCTTCCGCTACCAGGCCCGCGCCCGTGACGAGGACGGTGATCCACTGCTCTACCGTCTGCTCGAAGGCCCGACCGGAGCGAGCATCGACGCCGGCACCGGTTTGCTCAGCTGGGACGATCCACAGGCCGGCAGCCACTTCTTCCGTATCGAAGTCGACGATGGCAAGGGCGGGCGGGTCGAGCAGAGTTTCACCGTCTGCTTCACGACAAGGACAGCAGAGGGCCAAATTGGCAGTCGCGCGGGAATCACTGCGCCTCGCGGTCTGCCCACCGCCTCGGCAGCAACGATCGATTGGAGCGGCAAGTCACCGAGCTGCTTTTCCGGTGCCCGCTTGACGCCGCGGAGCTGGCTGGGCGACTTCCTCGGCGTGCCATCGGCAGGGATGAACGCCCTCGATTCGCCGGCACTGCGCATCCGGATCGAACGCTGAGCGCGCAGCAGACCGTGGGCACGCGCGGGGATCACTCGAGCAAGGCTGCCGGCACTGATTTCGCCGGCTCGACTTCGACCCGGCCGCTCATATCATCGACATCTGACGATCTCCCCGCTATTGGCAAAGAATGGGCGCTTCGGAAGCTATCGATGCGAGCCCTGCTCGCTGCTTCGTCGATCCATTCCGGCGGGAATAGAATTCTGGTCTTCACGGTATGCGGGTAATGAGGCCCACTTGATCGACAAGACTCGTTCCTTCGAAGCAATGATGCTTGCCTACCTGGATTCGGCCTATAACCTGGCGCGCTGGTTGTTGCGTGACGAACAGAACGCGCAGGATGTCGTTCAGGAGGCCTATCTGCGCGCCTTCCAGTACTTCGACAGTTTCCATGGCGGCGATGCTCGCCCGTGGATTCTGGGCATCGTCCGCAACGCCTGCTTTTCGTGGCTGGCAAGGAACCGGCAGGCCGACCAGGCGCTGGTCTTTGACGAAGAGCGGGACATCGGCATCAGCGACGCGAAGTCGCCGGTGGCGGCCGGTTCTCCGGAACAGTCATTGATGCGCAAGCTGGAGAAGGCGCGCATCGACCAGGCGATCGGCAGTCTCTCTCCGGCGTTTCGTGAGGTGATCATCCTGCGGGAGATGGAAGATCTATCCTATGAGCAGATTGCCCAGGTCGCAGGCATACCGGTCGGCACGGTGATGTCGCGGCTGGCACGGGCGCGCGCACTGCTTCGCCGCGCGCTCGCTGAGCCAGACGAGGAAAAGCAGAAATGAGCAACGAATACGAATCGGAACTGAGCGCGCTCATCCGCTCGCGGGCAAGTTATCACACGGCACCGCCTGCCTTGCGCGCAGGGATCACGAACGCATTCCGACAAGCCGGGGCGAACCAGGCAAGCACGACGCCATTCTGGCGGCGACCATGGCTGCAGATCGGCCTTGCCTTTGCCTGTGGTGCACTCGTTGGTCTGCTGGTCGTCGCACCGTACGAACTCGCCGACCGGCAGCAGGTCGAACGCGAAGTGGTCGCCAGCCACGTTCGCTCACTGATGTTGGCTCACCTCACCGACGTCACCTCGTCGGACCAGCACACCGTCAAACCCTGGTTCGCTGGCAAGCTCGACTTCTCCCCGCCAGTCAGTGATCTGGCCGACAAAGGGTTCCCGCTGATGGGCGGCCGCCTCGAATATCTCGATCAGCACCCGGTCGCCGCCCTGGTCTACGCGCATCGGAAACATACGATCAACCTCTTGATCTGGCCGTCCGGCGAAACGTCAGCGCTCGAAATGACTTCCCGAAATGGTTTTCATCTGGCCCGCTGGAGCGAGTCCGGAATGCAGTTCTGGGTCGTATCGGATCTCAATCCTGCCGAGTTGAAAGGCTTCGTCGAATTGCTGCGTAATCAGCAATCATAGCAGGCGTCCGCGGCCGTCGGTCGGCAGGAAATCTGGCATACGGTAAGTCATCCAGATGTTGGCGCATTTAGGAGGCCGCGGATAGCCGACCGTCGTCTTCCCGGCCCCGCCGCGCTACTTGGCGAGCTTGGTGATCTTGTTGCCCTGTAGTCCGACTCCAGCCATCAGACCCTTCTGACCAAACACGAAGGCATAGACGTCGTCTTTCATCGTTATCGACGTCGCGGACTTGGCCATGCCTTCATCTACCACGACGACGCTGGGCCCGACGCCGACTTCGAAGCCATCGGTCTCGGTGAGCGCCTGCAGTGCGTGCTCGTGCATGAAGAACATCGCATAACCGAACTGCTGTGCGCCGGCCTGCAATCCGTACGACGCTCCGGCAGTACTATAGTAGCCAGCCGTCTGGCCGTTCCGGAGGAGAACCCCTTCGCCATACTGGCCGCCGATCACCAGCCCGGCTTTGGTGATCTTCGGAAAGACCAGCACAGCCACCGCCCGTTTGCTGAGTTCGCGTGCCGCCGGCACCTTGGCCACCAGTTTGGCATAAGCATTGCGGGCACTGCTGTCGAGAGCGGCCGTGCTTTCGGCAAGCGCCGGTGCTGCGCTTGCCAGCGCCACCATGGCGGCCAG
>NZ_JAMTDV010000090.1 GCF_023806565.1 Accumulibacter sp.
TCGTTCACCTCGCGTTTGACTTCCTGGAGCAAGGTCTAAAGGTGGTCGTCATCGATTTGGACACCCAGGCCAACGCCTCCTACACCCTGCAGTCCTTCCGATCCGGCGTTGTCGCAAGCGAACTGTTTGCCGACGTACCGACGGGCTCGTGGCCGCACACCGCAATCGACTTCACCGATAGCAATTCGCCGCGCATGACGCTGATCGCGTCCGATGTCGGACTGGCGAACCTGGAGAAGGTGTCTTTGGCCGAGGCTGGCGCCAAATTCCGGGACGCCATCAAGGCCCTAGACGCGCAGGGCTTCGACGCCTGCCTGATCGACACCGCTCCTTCTCTTGGCGTTGCTATGGCCGCCGCTCTGCTGGCGGCCGACTACGTTCTCTCGCCGATAGAGCTGGAGGCGTACAGCATCCAGGGCATCAAGCAGATGGTCACCACCATTGCCCACCTTCGCAAGGCCAACCCCAAGCTGCAATTCCTCGGCATGGTGCCCAGCAAGGTCGATGGCCGCAACCCGCGTCACGCTCGCCATCTGGAAGAGCTGGAACGTGCCTACCCGCAACTGATGATCCCGACGGGTGTGGGCCTGCGCAGCAGCATTGCCGACGCGCTGGCGTCCCGCGTGCCGGTGTGGAAGATCAGGAAGACCGCCGCCCGCAAGGCCACGCAGGAAATCCGCGCACTGGCCGCCCATGTTTTCGAGAAGATGGAGATAACACAATGACCGCCGCCACGCATCCCGCCACCACCGCCAAGAAGAAGCCCGAGGCGGGGCCACCGGCGTCCGGTCTGGACCTGGAGAACATCGGCGATCTCTCCGACCTTCTCAACCAGCCAGAGACCGTCGCGCGAAGCTTCCGGCCGCTGGAACTGTCCCTGGAGCTGATTGACGAAGATCCGCATCAACCCCGAACGAAGGACAACCCAGGCTTCTTGCCGGAAAGCCTGGAAGAGCTGGCTCGAACCATCCGCTTACGTGGCGTCAAGACCCCCATTTCGGTGCGTGACAACCCGGATGCCGCCGGCCGCTACCTCATCAACCACGGCGCCCGCCGCGTCCGTGCATCCCGCCTCGCCCACAAGACAACCATCCCGGCCTTCGTCGACAACGACTACAACGAGGCCGACCAGGTCATCGAGAACCTGCAGCGCAACGAACTGACCCCGCGCGAGATCGCCGACTTCATCGGCCGCGAACTGGCGAAGGGCAAGAAGAAGGGTGACATTGCCAAGGAGCTCGGCAAGTCCCCGGCGTTCGTGTCGCAGCACGTCACCTTGCTGGACCTGCCCGACCCGATTGCCGAAGCCTTCAACTCCGGCCGCTGCCGTGACGTGACGGTGATCAACGAACTCGTCACCGCTCACAAGAAAGCGCGCAACGAGGTCGGCCTCTGGTTGGCCGACGATACCCAGGAGATCACCCGCGGATCAGTCAAGCTGCTGCGCGAGTACCTCGACGAGAAGCGCCAACACGTAGACGACGAGCGCAATTCCGACACGGTCGAAAGTACCGAAAGCGCGCGCACAGCGGCCGGGGAGGGCGAGCAAGCCACCCACTCCAGGAGAGAACCAAAGGAAGCCGACCCGGACAGGATGAGAAGGGCGATCGTTCACGTGCAGCATGACGGCCGTCCTGCCCGCCTGATCCTCAATCGCCGCCCACCACTCGAAGGCCATGCTTGGTTGAAATACGAGGATGACGGCCACGAGCTTGCTGCCGATCTCGCTCAGGTCCAGCTCGTGGCCCTTCTGGAAGGCTGACCGGCCAGCCTCGCGAGCGTCACCCAAGGAACCCGCCTTGTGCGGGTTTTCTTCTTGGCGCCGGCGGGTAGCGGTCACGCCGAGATAACGATTGAGTCATAATAACGATATTATTCTTCTTCCTACCATTTCCCGCGGGAGCCGCGAACATGGAACTCAACAAGGACATTCGCGACCGCATTCTCGCCGCAGCCGATGCGCTCTATGATCAGGCCGGCCGGGCCTCGTTTCCGACGGTAGACTCTGTTCGCAAGGTCGCCAAAGTCAACATGAACGACGCCGCCACCACCATGAAGGAATGGCGACGTGCGCAGACCGCCCAGGCGGCGCCGGTAGCCATCACCGTCCCGGAAGCCGTCCATCAGCTTCACAGCCAGGCCCTCGCCGCCTTGTGGCAGTCCGCCCAGAACACCGCCAATGAGTCACTGCGGGCCGCACAAGCGGGCTGGGAAGCCGAACGTGCCGAAGCCGAAACCATCAACAAGCAACTGGGCGACGCCTACGACGCTCAGGCAGTCGAACTGGATGCCGCCAATCGCCAAATCGATGAGCTGACCGCCAAGTACCAGGCAGAGCAGCAGCGAACCACCGAACTCGCGCTACAGATTGAGCACGCGCAGAAAGCTACGCTGGTTGCCGAAAACCGGGCCGCTATTGCCGAGCAGCGTGCCCTCGAGATCGAACGTCGCGCAGCCGACTTGCGGACCGAACTTGACCTGGCCCACCACGATGCTGTCCAGACCCGCACGGAACTGGCTGACGTCCGTCAGGCTCAACAAGAGCAACGCAAGACCGCCGCCCAGGAGGCTCTCCGCGCCGCCGAACGCCTCACCGCCACGCAGGCCGAGCGCGACGAGGCTCGCAAGGAAGCTGCCAAAGCCCGCGAGGAAACCGCCCACTGGCGTGGTCAGGTCGAGGCGTTGAAGGAGCAACAGCGCGGCTTGCTGGCAGCGATCAAAACCGGCAAGAAGCCGGCCGGGGCAGGGGAGTGACGTCCGAAAAGACTGATCAAACAAAAAGCCTTGCGATAAACTTCGCTGCCTTTCTACTCCATGCGACAAGGCAATGGACATCGCTGAATACGCTGCTGTGATATTGGAACCGGATATGACCATGCGCTCGGACAGGAGCAAGGCATGAAACAACGCCTCCTTGTGATGAACGGCCAAAAGATCGTTCAACACGAGCAGGAAGGCCGCTGGCAGAACGACAAGGTGGAGAAA
>NZ_JAMTDV010000091.1 GCF_023806565.1 Accumulibacter sp.
TTTTGCCTCCGGTCGGTTAGAATCACCGACATGGCAAGACCTCTTCGTATCGAGTTTGCTGGCGCTCTGTATCACGTTACCGCACGAGGTGACGGGCGGGAGGACATCTGTCTCTCGGATGCGGACCGCTGCCTCTTCCTGGAAGTGCTCGGCAAGGTTGCAGAGCGCTTCCATTGGACAATTCACGCCTACTGCCTGATGACCAATCATTACCACCTGCTCGTGGAAACGCCGGATGCGAACCTCTCCAAAGGGATGCGGCAGCTCAACGGCGTTTACACGCAGCGCTTCAACCAGGCGCATCAGCGTGTCGGGCATGTTTTTCAAGGGCGATACAAAGGCATTCTGGTCGAGAAGGAAGCCCATTTGCTGGAATTGGCGCGCTACGTCGTGCTCAATCCGGTGCGGGCGCGAATGGTGCGGACTCCTGACGAGTGGCCCTGGAGTAGTTATCGCGCAATGGTTGGCCACAAACCCAGGCCGGAGTGGTTGGAGACGCGCGGGATTCTGTCTGGATTTGGGGAGACCGAGCCCGAAGCCATCGAGCACTACCGTCGCTTCGTTGCCCAGGGCGAGGGGCAACCGTCCCCGTGGGCACATCTCAAGCATCAGGTTTTTCTTGGAACCGATGTCTTTGTCGATTCCTTGCGGTGCCAATTTCCAGCCATCAGTGACTTACGTGAGGTTCCACAGGCCAAGGCGCAGCCCGCGGCCAGACCACTCGCTCATTTTGCTCGTGAATACGCGGATCGGGACACGGCCATAGCCGCGGCCTACGCCAGCGGCGCTTATACGATGAAACAAATCGGCGACTACTTCGGCCTGCACTACTCCCGCATCAGCAAGATCGTCCGCCTCGCTGATGATGCGTGGAAATCACGGTTGTGACCTCGCCACTTGGTTGCTGCCGCTTGCTTGCCGGTAAGTGAACCGGCAAAGAATGCTTCAAGATTCGCGCAGTAACACCTTTTCGTGTTTCAATAACCAGCAGTAAAACAAATAGATAAAGACAGTTATCCCGCAGCGGGCAACAGGCGAAGCAACCGGCAACCATGGCTCACGCACCTATCGCTCGATACACCCAGGCCCACCAGTTCGAGCCTCTATTACCGCAGAGCGGACTGGAGGATTTGCGCCGGCGAAGCCGCGACGTTGTCGAACAATCCTACCGCCTGTCGAGTAGCGCCCATGGCGTCACCATCGCCAGCCTGCGCGAACTGCTCCGGGCCATGAACTCCTATTACTCCAACCGAATCGAGGGCCAGAGCACGCACCCGCGCAACATCGAGCGTGCCCTGCGGCGGGATTTTTCCGATAAGCCGGACGTCGCCAGAATGCAGCGACTGGCGCTCGCCCATATCGAAGCCGAGCGGGAGCTGGAATCGCGGGTCCAGGCTGGCGATGTACCGCTTACCGCCGCTTTTGTCCGGAAAGCTCATGCTGCCCTCTACGGACGCTTGGCCGAAAGCGACCGGGTGACCGCCAACAACCGCTTGATCGTCCCCGGCGGACTGCGCCACCAGCAGGTGGCTGTGGGCCGCCACGAACCACCGCCGCCTGAAGCGCTGCCTACCTTTCTCGAACGCTACGACCAGGTCTACGGTTGTCCTGTAACGTTGGACGATCTCTTCTTCACCGTCGCTGCAGCACACCAGCGCATGGCCTGGATACACCCCTTCCTCGATGGCAATGGTCGTGCCAGCCGCCTGCAGACTCACTGCGCCCTCTTCTGCCTGAGCGGCGGCCTGTGGTCTGTCAGCCGTGGTCTGGCGCGGCAGCGCGACGCCTACTATGCGCATCTGGACGCCGCCGACGGCCCCCGCCAAGGGGATCTCGACGGCCGCGGCAACCTCTCCGAAAAGATGTTGCGCGAGTGGTGCGCCTGGTTCATCGGCCTGTGCGAGGACCAGGTCAGTTTCATGGCTAGGATGCTCAATCTCGACAACATGAAGACCCGAATCCAGGCGCTGGTGATCTTTCGCGCCGCTCACGACAAGAAGATCCGCCACGAAGCCATCGTCCCGCTCTACCACCTCTTCCTTGCCGGCCCGACAAGTCGCGGCGAGTTCCAGCAGATGACGGGCCTCGGCGAACGCACCGCCCGTAGCCTGCTCTCGCGGCTTATCGAAACCGGACTCGTCGCCAGCGATGGGCACACTGCACCGGTGCGCTTCGCCTTTCCCCTCGACGCCTTGCAATTCATTTTGCCAGAGCTTTATCCGGAAGCGGCTACCAGCAGCGATTCGGCTGTTGAATCTGGTGGCTGACGGGCGGAACGCAGCTCTCTGTGTCAGCGGGACAAGCCATCGCCAAGGCCACAAGCCCGCTGGCCCTCTCCGCCATCAGCGTACTTGAAAGCAGGATCTTGCCTATGCGTCCCTGCGTTTCTTCCCGAAGGCCGCTTCCGCTTGCCTCATCGATCACTCATCGATCGGTACCGCCAGGAACGCCTCGCTCGCTTCGAGTCTGTCGGCCAGGCGCTCGAGTGCCGGATATTCGCCGGCTGGCCACTCGTCGGGCAGGACGTAGCGGATGAAGCCGACGCCGACGGCGGCGCTGATGTCGGCCTGCGTCAGGCGATCGCCGACCAGGAAGTCGCCGTCGAGCCGAGCATCGAGCATCGCCAACGCCTGCCGCATCTGGCCGCGCAAACGGCTGCTCCAGTCGGGCCAGCGCAATTCGGCCGGGCGCTTGTCCTCGTAGGCGATGGCCACTGCCTTTTCGGTGGCGATCATGGCCAGCGCCATCGCTTGCTGCACCTCGCGCCGCTCCGCGCCACTGCGTGGAGTCAGCGGCACGAGGCCGCGTGCGGCAGCGAGTTCGTCTAGGTAGTCGAGCAGATACGCGCTCTCGAAGAGCTTCTCGCCGTCCGGAAGAATCAGCATCGGCACCTTGAACAGGGGATTGAGCGGCCGCATCGCGTCCATGTGCCGGAAGACCGACAACGAGATATGTTCGTAAGGGATTCCGTACAGCTGCATGGTCACCGCCACGCGGCGCACGAAAGGGGAATCGAAAAGTCCGAGGAGCTGGTACTGCGCATCCTCCGTTGCCTTGCTCATTGCCTTTCTCCTGTCAAAGTGTCCGGGCTGGTTCCCGGCGTATTCCCATCCTGCAGCGATATCCCGAGCGTCTGCGCCGGCACCTCGTCGTTCAGTGGGCGAACTGCAACGCGGCGAGGCGGGCATACAGGCCGCCACGCTCGACCAGCGAGGCATGCGTGCCGACCTCGACCACCTGCCCGCGGTCCACGACGATGATCCGATCAGCGCTCTGTACGGTCGCCAGGCGATGCGCGATGACGATCGTCGTGCGGCCCGCCATGGCCGCGTGCAATGCCGCCTGCACCACGCGCTCGCTTTCGGCGTCGAGACTGCTGGTTGCTTCGTCGAGCAGCAACAACGGCGCGTTCTTGAGGATCGCGCGGGCGATGGCGATGCGCTGGCGCTGACCACCCGAGAGGCGGACACCGCGCTCACCGACCAAGGTAGCATAGCCATCGGGCAAGCGCTGCACGAATTCGTCGACGAATGCCGCGCGGGCAGCGCTACGGACTTCCGCATCGGCGGCGTCGGGTTTGCCGTAGCGGATGTTGTCGGCAATGCTGCCCGAGAAGATCACCGCCTCCTGCGGCACGACCGCGATGCGCGCGCGCAGTTCGGCCAGGCTCGGTTGCCGCAGGTCGACGCCGTCAATCCGGATGGCGCCGTCGCCGACGTCGTAGAAGCGCTGCAGCAACTGGAAGACGGTGGTCTTGCCGGCACCCGAGGGGCCGACCAGCGCCACCGTCCGGCCCGCCTCGATGGTGAAATCGAGTCCCCGCAGCACGGGCTGCGTCGGGCGCGACGGATAGGCGAAGCAGACCTCGCTGAATTCCACGCGCAGGCCGCCGGCCGGCACCTCCAGCGCGGTCGGCTGCGCCGGTTCGGCGATCGGCGAACGCGCTGCGAGCAACTCCATCAGGCGCTCGGTGGCACCCGCGGCGCGCAGCAGATCGCCCCACACCTCGGCGAGCACGGCCACACTGCCGGCAACCACCATCACGTAGAGCGCCGTCTGACTCAGTTGACCGGCGCTGATCTCGCCGGCGAGCACGGCCTGGACGCCGCCGTACATGCCGTAAAGCAGCGAAGCGAAAACGCCGATGATGACGAAAGCGGTAAGGAGCGAACGCGTACCGGTGCGGCGGATCGAAGTCGCGAACGCCTGCTCGTTTGCCGCAGCGAAGCGTGCGGTTTCGGCGGCCTCGCGGCCGTAGCTCTGGACCACCGGGATGGCATTGAGGATCTCGCCGGCAATGCCGCTGGTATCGGCGATACGGTCCTGGCTGGCGCGCGAGAGCCTGCGCACCCGGCGGCCGATGAACACCGCCGGCAGCACGACCAGCACGACGATCCCCGCCACTGTCAGCATCAGTCGCGGCGAGGTGGTGACCAGCATCGTCAGCCCGCCAAGCAGCAGCACCAGGTTGCGCAAGCCCATGCTGACGCTCGAACCGACGGCGCTGTGGATCACCGTCGTGTCGGCGGTCAGCCGCGACAGGATTTCCCCAGTCTTCAGCGTCTCGAAGAACTGCGGGCTCTGGCGCAACACGTGCGCGTAAACGGCCTGCCGCAGGTCCGTGGTCACCCGCTCGCCGATCCAGCTCACCATGTAGAAGCGGGCCGCGGTGGCCAGCCCGAGGACGACGGCGACGGCAAACAGAAGGAGAAAGTGGGCGCGGATCGCCGGCAGGCGGACGGCGACTTCGCCACCGGTCGAGGCGGCGAGGCCGCCGTCTACCAGCATCTTCACGGCGTAGGGCAAGGCCAGCGTCGCGCCGGCGGCGAGCAGCAGGAAGACGGCGGCGAGCACCACCTGTCCATGATAGCGTGCCAGGTAGGGCAACAGCGCGCGCAGCGGCTGCAGGCGGCGCGCCGAGGCTGGCTGCGGCAGATCGGCTTTCAGGCGAGTAGTCCGCGCACGACACCCCAGGCAGCACCCAGGGAAAGGATGGCGAACGCCAGCATCGAAACCAGGAAGCCGCCGCTGCGCGTCTTCGGGTCACGCGCGTAAGCCCACGCGTACCCTACCCTGCCAGCCAGCCACACCGCACCGAAAACCGTCGCCCACGGAATCGACAGGTAAGCGGCGAACAGCCACAGTACGGGCTGGAAAGCAACCGTGTTTTCGATCGTGTTCATGTGGATGCGATAGGCAATCTCGAACTGGGGATGACCACTGGTCGCCGGCGCCTGGATGCGGAAGCGGACGCGGCAGCGACCGACATAGGCCGCGCAGACGAAGAGCAGCAGACAATTGGCAAGGGTCACCAGCGCCGGTCCGGAGTAGGCATGCATCATGTAGATCCGTAGGAAAGTTCAGGGACAAGGACAGCAACGGAAGGTGCGGGTTCCGGAAGCGTCCGACGGAACGGGGGCCGGTGCCGGGCCCAGGACGCGTTCACTCAGCAAAGAAGAGGTCCCGGTACGCCGCATACAGCGAAGCGTAGAGCACCGGCAACCACACCAGCCAGCCAAGCAGCAACGGCAGGCTGGCAAGAATCGAGGCGCCGAGCACCAGCACTCCGTAGACCAGAAACGGCGGAAAGTTCCGCAGCGCGACGAGCAGGCTGATGCGGATCGCCTCGTAGGCGGAGATCTCCTGAAAAACCACCAGGGGTGGCGCCAGCCAGACCGCCATGGCGAGCGGCGCGAAGACGAGCACCGTCGCCAGAAAGAAGACGACCATCGTCCATACGGCGATGCCGCCCGCGTTGTCACGCCCTACCGTGGCCAGCGCGACGGCACCTGTGACGGTTCCCACGACGCCGATGACGACCGCCAGCACCACCAGCGCCACCAGGTACAGCAACCCGACCAGCAGCAGGGCGCCCGGCTGACGCGAGAATCCGGCGAACAGATGCTCGAACCGGATTCCCTCACCGTCCTCGATGGCCCGGCAGCCCACGCTGATGCCGCCGATGAACACCGGCAACAACAGGTTCACGGCGACATTGATGATCGGGATCATCCCGACGATCCACACCACGGCCATGAAGACGGCGGCAATACCGATCCAGGTCACCGGTGCCGTGACGAACATCGTCCAGCCGCGCAGCAACCAGTGGTATCCGCGTCCGGCGGGAACCAGTCGGCCCTCCGGAACGAAAGTTCCCTGGGCACTCCCGGTGTAGTCGTGCACCTGCGCCACCGGTACCTGGAACGGATTGTCTTCGCTGCTCATCGCGGCCCCTCCGCCGTCGCAAATAAGAAAAGACTTGTTGCAGGCGCCTCCCCGGCACGTTCAAGAAGCGAACGCATACTATAGCGCGCCGACGAGCTTTCCGCCCCGTGCGCGATCGCTAGCGAGCGGGAACGGGAAGACTTCAGTGCTCGCTCAGAGTCATCAGAATGTCGCCGTACCAAGCGCAATTCAGACCCAGCGCCTCGTCGAGCTTGTGGTCGCGACTGCCGACGTCCAACCGTGCCGAATGGATTCCCAGCAGCATCCAGGACAGATCGCCACGTGCCCGAGGATTTTCTGCGACGCGCATGACCACCGGCGCGCCGCTGGTGCCGCGATGCGTGCGTGCGTCGGTCAGGAAGTAGCCCTCGCCCTGGAAGCGCAGACCGAACGACGAGGCGAGCACTGCATGTCGTACGACCGGCATGTGATGGAGCGTGTCGTGGAAGCCGAGCGGAAAGCCCACCACCAGCAGCGAACTGCCGACTTCCACCCGGTCCTGGCGGCCGGGCAAATGCGCCGGGCCAAAGGCCCGATACAGCGTCGTTGCAGGCAAGGCGCCGCGCTCGATCTCGATCAGCGCCACATCGATGTCGCCCGCAGTATCCAGGCCCTGGCGCCAGAGGCTCTTCCCGCCGGCGTACAGCGGAATCGAAAATCCCGTTGACTCGGCGAGGTTGCCCGGATCCACGTGCAACTCGATTTCGATGCGGTCAGGGAAATGCTGGCTCGGCTTGTCGAGCAGCACGTGCCGGCTGGTCACCAGGAACAAACGGTCGCCGCGCGCGAAAAAAAAGCCGCTGGCGTTGGTCAGCAGGCGCTGCTGTTCGAAAGTCCAGATGCGCGTGGCGGTGAGCAGAAGGGTGTCGATCATCGGGTCGGCGAAAGATGGGGGCGCGTCGTCGTCCTGCCTGCTGCCGGTGAAATCCGGCCGCCGTGGGCAAGGTGCCGCGCCGGTCAGAGCACCTGATTCACCAGCCGATCGGCGCGGGTGCGCGCGAGGCGCCGGAGAAGGCGCCTGACCGGCGGAGGATAGCTGTCGACGTCTTCGAGTTGGCTGTGATGGGACAGGCGACGCGTCTGCGCCAGGACACGTTCCAGTTCCGCCTGATGCTGGGGCGCCAGCAGACTCTCCGGATCGTGGATCAAGAGCCCGTTTTCGAGGTCGAGCCGCCAGGCGCGCGGATTGAGGTTGCTGCCGGTAATCAGCGCATAATCGTCATCCACCAGCAGGCCCTTGAGATGGAAGCTGTGGCTATCCTGGCGCCAGAGATGAAGATGGAGCCGATGACGGTCGACGCTTTCCTGGTGCGCTCTGCAGAAGCGGCGCAGGTTGGCTTCGTAGAGGTAGGGCAGTGCGCCAATCGGCGTGAATGCCTCTTCGGGAGAAATGTAGAAATCGTTGGCCGTCTTGTCGCCGACGACGATCGTCACCGTGCAGCCCTGCCCGATCTTCCTGCCGATGGCCCGCTGGACGGCACCGGGCAGGTTGAAATACGGGGTGAACAGCACCAGGCGTCGCCGCGCGCGCGCAATGAGCTGCAGAATCACCGTATTGAGCTGGTTGTCGCGCCGCCCAAAACCGAGCAGTGGCGTGACGCCTACTTCACCACTGGCGATGACACCGGCGGGCACGGCATAGCGACCCTTGGCGAGAACCCTGCGCAAGCGGGCGATGGCACCGCGCAGCGAACGCGTTCGCGACCGCGCTTCGGTATCCAGAGGGCACACGGCAGCGTTCGCTCGCAGGACGTGAGTCATCAATCTGGCGACGCTGTCGGCAAGCGGTCGATTCTCGATCAGATGATAGCGGTCGAGACGATAGCGGTCGCCCCGGTGCAGGTAGACGTCGTTGATGCTGGCGCCGCTGTAGAGCAGTGCATCGTCGATCACGAAGCCCTTCAGGTGCATCACGCCCATCCACTCGCGAATCTGGACCGGCACTCCGTAGATCGGCACGCCCGAGCCGAGGCGCTGCGCCATCTCGACGTAGAGCGCGGCATTGCCGGAACTCGCGGCCTTGCCGATCAGTCCTCGCTGCGCGCGGTGCCAATCGACGAAGACCGCAATCTGCAGTTGCGGACACGCCGCCCGGGCAGCATACAGGGAGGCGAGCACCTCGCGGCCGCTGTCATCGTCCTGCAGGTAGAGGGCGGAGATCAGAATCCGCTTTCGCGCACCAGCGATCCGTTCGAGCAGCAGCGCGCGAAATTCGCGCGGCCCGGACAGCGTTTGTACCCTTTCGGCCACGACCGGAACGCACGGCAGCGCGGCAAGGCCGGTCACCAGGCGGCGCCGGCCACGCCAACGCTCGACGGCCGCGGCCAAGGCGGAGGTCAGCGGGAGGTGTGCCGGAGTCTGGTCCACGGCTGGCAACTACAGGCGACGCTGCGCGAATGCACGCAGCGCTGGCGTCAACCGGCAAGATCCTGCAGTGGCCACGCTACTCGCGCTTGCGGCGGTCATCGGTTCCCGGTGCCAGGAACATGCCGACGCCGAGAATGATCAGCAGGATTGGCCACCAGGTTCGCAGCAGGCGAGCGATGTCGACTTCGACCAGCCCGAGGTTGGCGGCCAGCGCCAGGCAGCCGACGACGATCAGAACGAGAGCGCCCAGATTGCCCCTCATCCGCCGACCTCCGGCCTCGACCACGATGCTCCCTTCGCCGGTGAATCGGGAGGGAATTCAGGGCACATACTGGTCGAGATAGTCGTGCACCGCCAGCGCCGAGAGCTGCTCCACGTCACGCGACGATTGCTCGATGCGCTCCTGCTGCTGTGGGGAAAATCTTCGCGCCAGATGGCGCCGGAATTTTTCGAGCAGAACCGGAATTCCCTCCGCACGCCGGCGGCAGTGCCCAAGCGGGTACTCCGAAATCAGTTCGGCAGTCCGACTGCCGTCCGTGAACACCACCTGCACGGCATTGGCAATCGAGCGCTTCGCCGGATCCAGATAATCCGCCGAAAACCGCGGCTCCTCACGGACCTCGATCTTTGCCCGCAGTGCGTCGATGCGCGGGTCCGCCGCGGCGGAGTCCTCGTAGTCCTCACCAGTGAGCTTGCCCGAAATCAGCGCGACGGCAACCATGTACTGCAGACAGTGGTCGCGATCTGCCGGGTTGTGCAGCGCCCCTTTCTTGTCGATGATGCGCAGCGCCGATTCATGCGTACGGATCAAGACCCTGGCAATCGAATCCAGCCGTCCAGCCACTTGCGGATGCAGCTCGACGGCACATTCGACCGCCGTCTGCGCATGAAACTCGGCAGGAAAGCTGATCTTGAACAGGATGTTCTCGATCACGTAGCTGCCATACGAACGTGGCAGGCAGAACGCCCGCCCGCCGAAAAGGACGTCGTAGAAGCCCCAGTTCGGCGCGCTCAACGCCGCCGGATAACCCATTTCGCCCCGGCACGAGAAGATTGCCAGCAGCACGCCGCGGGCGGTGGCGTCACCGGCCGCCCACGACTTGCGGGATCCGGTGTTCGGCGCATGCCGATAGGTGCGCAGCGGCTGGCCGTCGACAAAAGCCTGCGACACGGCGTTGACGATCTGCTCGCGCCCACCGCCCATCAACCATGTGCAGACCGCGGCCGTGGCCACCTTGACCAGAACCACGTGATCCAATCCAACGCGATTGAAACTGTTTTCGAGTGCCAGCACCCCCTGAATCTCGTAGGCCTTGATCATCGCTTCGAGTACCTGGCGCATCAGCAGTGGCGGCTGTCCGGCGGCGATCCGCGTTCGCGACAGCCAGTCGGCGGTGGCGAGGATACCCCCGAGGTTGTCGGACGGATGTCCCCACTCGGCCGCCAGCCAGGTGTCGTTGAAATCGAGCCAGCGAATCGTGGTGCCGATGTTGAAGGCGGCGTGCACCGGGTCGAGCCGATAGGCGGTGCCGGGAACCCTGGCGCCATCGGGCACCACGGTGCCGGGAACCAGCGGTCCGAGCAGCTTGACGCACGCCGGGTAGGCCAGCGCTTCGAGGCCGCAGCCGAGAGCGTCGATCAGGCAGTAACGCGCCGTCTCGAACGCCGCCCTGGACGACACCGGGTTGTCGAGGACGTAGTCGGCGATGTCGACCAGGACCTGGTCGGGAGCGGGACGATTGGCCGGAATGCGAGTTTTCATGGGGCTTTTCTGCGTGCGTCGAAGCCGTTCCCCTGACAGTTCACGTGCGATCCGCCAAAGGGACGAACTCCTGCGACTCCGGGCCGATGTAGTTCGCCGAGGGACGGATGATTCGTCCGTCGATGCGCTGCTCGATGACATGCGCCGCCCAGCCGCTGGTCCGTGCGATGACGAACAGGGGAGTGAACATCGACGTCGGAACGGCCAGCATGTGATACGCCACTCCCGAGAACCAGTCGACGTTTGGAAACATGCGCTTCTGCTCCCACATCACGTCCGCGATGCGGCTGGCGATCTCGAACAGCACCGTGTTGTCACCGTCGCTGCACAGTTGCCGGGCAACTGCCCGGATCACCTGGTCGCGCGGGTCGCCAATCGTGTACAGCGGATGTCCGAAGCCGATGATGATTTCCTTGTTTTCGAGACGACGACGGATGTCCTGCTCGGCGTGCTCGGCGTCGTTGTAGCGGCTCTGGATCTCGAAAGCGACCTCATTGGCACCCCCGTGCAGGCGTCCGCTCAACGCCCCGATGGCGCCGCTGATCGCCGCGTACATGTCGGCGCCAGTGCCGGTGATCGTCCTTGCCGTGAAAGTCGAGGCATTGAACTCGTGCTCGGCATAAAGGACCAGCGACTTGTCGAGGCAACGTGCCTGCAGCGCCGTCGGCGCCTTGCCGCGCAGCAGATGGAGGAAGTGTGCCGCGATCGAGTCGTCGTCGGTTTCGGTCTCGATGCGACGGCCGTTGTGCGACCAGTGGTACCAGTAGAGCAACATCGATCCGAACGAGGCAATCAGGCGGTGCGCAATCTCGCGCGCAGCGCCGGGGTTGTGATCCTGAGCCTCCGGCAGGATCGTGCCGAGGGCGGAACAGCCGCTGCGCAGCACGTCCATCGGATGCGCCGAAGCGGGGAGACTCTCGAGCATCGGCCGCAGCATCACCGGCAAGCCACGCAGGGTTTTCAGCTTTTTCTTGTACTGGTTGAGTTGGGTGACACTCGGCAGCCGCCCGTAGAGCAGCAGGTAGGCGACCTCCTCGAAAGTGGCGTGCTCGGCCAGCGCGATGATGTCGTACCCGCGGTAGTGCAGATCGTTGCCAGCCCGACCGACCGAACAGATCGCCGTGTCGCCGGCGACGACACCGGACAACGCGACGGATTTCTTTGCCCTGTGCAGTTCGCTTTGCTCCTTCATCCTCTCCCCCTCTGTCGTGCAGCGACTCGGCCATTTTCCGAGCGAACTCTCGCCGGCGGCGGCGACCAGCGCACCAACTGCCGGCGCGATAGCGGACGGACGCGAGTATTCCCGACTTCGGCGGGCAAGGTCAAGCTGCTCCGGCGGCAGCAGGAATTCCGGAACTGCAACGCTCGTCGGCGCGTGCGGCAAATCGGCACGCGAACCAGCGCGGCGCTGATCGGAGCGGCAAGCTCAGCGCCTTTCGTGATCGGAACCCTGCACATCGCTGGCATGCAGGTGCACCGGCGGCAAGAAGGCCAGTTTGCACGCCTGTTCGTGACCGATCAGATATTTCGGCAGCAGGGCGACGTCGACATCGGTCACACCGGCATCGATCATTCCGAGACGCACTGCCGCCTCGCGCGAGAGGTCGATGATCCGACGGCGGTGGCCCATGCGGTCGTTGATCCGGACCACCACGCAGCGCGCCGACAACACGCGGCGAACCGCCACCAACGAGCCGAGAGGGAAGCGATTGCTGGCGGCGGAAATCGTCTGATGATCGTAGCTTTCCCCCGAGGCCGTCCGATGGCCGCCGAAAGCCTTGCCATAAAAGCTGGCCCTGCCCGAAACCACCAGGGGTTGTTCCGACCATTCGCCGGACATCCCGAGAGTCGGCGAGGACTCGCTACAAGCGAGTCCCGAAACGACCGAGAGCAGCAGGGCAGCGAGAAACTTCACGGGAACCGCCCGCCGAACCAGAACGCGAGAAGCTGCGCGCTGGTCGACAGAGCGCTTACAATCTTCACTATCCGTACAACACTGCGCATGGCAAAGAGCTTTCCCCGGTGGCTATTCGGCAATGATCAATACTCGCTACTGCAAGCATATCCTGCCCGCCGTCGCGCGCACAAGCCGCTTGGCGATCGCTCCGGCGTCCCGCCGCTGCACGGCGACAGGCCAGGACGCGCCGGTCGCGAACCGACAGCGATGAACAGCCACCGCCTCCCCGACTGCCTGCGACGCCTGCTGCTGCGCAGCGTCTCGCACCGCTACTACTCGCTGGTGGTCACGGCGATCGCCTTCTGGTCGACGCTGACCTTCAGCTTTCCCTTCGTCATCGTCCTTGTTCCCGCCGTCCTGCTCTCGCCGCGGCGCTGGCGAGCGCTCGGCCTGCTCTGCGGTATCGCGAGCGGCCTCGGTGCGGCGGCACTGGTCGAGATATTCCGCTACCTTGGGTCGGCATTCGTCGTCGCGCGCTATCCCGAACTGATGCGGGCCGACGCCTGGCAGACGGCCAGCGAATGGTTGCAGCAATGGGGTCTGCTGGCGATGCTGATCATCGCCGGATCGCCGATCCCGCAAACCCCGGCGCTGCTGTTTTGTGCCCTGGCCAATGTGTCGACCTTTGGCATACTGATCGCGGTGGCGATCGGCAAGACCGTCAAGTACCTGTTCCTGACCTGGGCGACCGCCCGCTATCCGGCACGTTTCATACGCTACAACTGATCGCTGCCGGACCCGCTCGCGTCAGAGCACGCCCGCACTGTGCGCCTGCATGTCGGCCCAGTAGCTCGAGCGTACCATCGGCCCGCAGGCGGCGCCGGTGAAACCCATCGCCAGCGCCTGTTCCTCGAAGTGCTTGAAGGTCTCCGGATGGACGTAGCGGAGAACCGGCAGGTGGTGGCCCGAAGGTGCCAGATACTGCCCGATGGTGAGCATTTCGACATCGTGGGCGCGCAGATCGCGCATCACCTCAATGATTTCGTCGTCGGTTTCGCCGAGGCCGACCATCAGGCCGGATTTGGTCGGAATCTGCGGAAAGCGCGCCTTGAAACCTTTCAGGAAAGACAGCGAATGCCCATAGTCCGCGCCGGGGCGCGCCTGCCGATAGAGGCGCGGCACTGTCTCCAGGTTGTGATTGAGCACGTCCGGCAACGAGCGCCCGAGAAGATCGAGCGCCAGTTCCATGCGCCCCCGGAAATCGGGAACCAGCGTTTCGATCGTCGTCTCCGGCGAACGCTGGCGCACGGCGGCAATCACTTCGACGAAGTGTTGCGCCCCCCCGTCACGCAGATCGTCGCGGTCAACGCTGGTGATCACCACATACCGCAGTTTGAGCCGCGCGACACTGTCGGCGAGATGCGCCGGCTCGTCGGCATCGGGCGGCAGCGGCTTGCCGTGGCCGACGTCGCAGAACGGGCAGCGACGCGTGCAGATGTCTCCGAGAATCATGAAGGTCGCGGTGCCGCGTCCAAAACATTCTCCGATGTTCGGGCAGGCGGCCTCCTCACAGACCGTATGCAGTTTCTGTTCGCGCAGCATCCGCTTGATCTCGCCGAAGCGTCCGGCATCGTTGCCGGCTTTGACGCGAATCCATTCGGGCTTGCGCTGGGGAGCCTGCGGGACGATACGGATCGGAATCCGGGCCGTCTTGCGTTCCCCCTTTTCCTTGACTCCGGCGATTTTCGTCGTGCTTGCCGCCTCCGGCGCACTGGTTCCTTCTCTCTGACTGCTCATTCGCTTCGCTCCACTTGTGCCGCGAGGTGTCGGGCGAGTGCCGTCGCGGCTTGCGCCGGTGTCAGTGATATCCCGAGGTCGCTGGTCTGCGTCACCGCCAGCCCGGCGTAGCCACAGGGGTTGATCGCCAGGAACGGCGACAGATCCATCGCCACATTCAAGCTGACGCCGTGATAGCAACAGCCCCGGCGCACGCGCAAACCGAGCGCCGCGACCTTGGCCGCTCCCACATACACCCCCGGCGCACCGGCACGCCGCTCGGCGGCGACGCCCTGCTCGGCGAGCAGGTCGATCACCGCCTGCTCGATCGCCGCGACCAGTTCGCGGACTTTCATCCTTCGCCGGTTCAGGTCGAGCAGCAAGTAGATGACGACCTGTCCCGGACCGTGATAGGTGATCTGCCCTCCCCGGTCGGTTCGCACCAGCGGGATTCCGAGATCGGCGAGCAGATGCTCGGGCTTGCCGGCCTGGCCAAGGGTGAACACTGGCGTGTGTTCGCAGCACCACAGTTCGTCGGCGGTCTCGTCGCCGCGTGCGGTAGTGAAGTCGAACATCGCCTGCCAGGTCTGCCGATAGTCGGTCCGGCCCAGCGAACGAACCGCCAGCGGCAAGAAAGAAGCACGCCCTGCCACCGCGACGGCGACCATGGCTTTCTCGCCAAGGATCACAAGACGATCTTGACCAGCGGATGACTGCTCAGTTCCCGATAGAGCGCGTCGAGCTGTTCCCTGCTGGTGGCGTTGATCGTACACGTGAGGCTCAGATACTTGCCGGCCGACGAGAAGCGCTGCTCGATCGTCGCCGTGTCGAAATCGGGCACGTGCACCCGCACGATTTCGAGGACCGCCTGCACCAGGGCAGCATCGGCCAGACCCATGACCTTGAGGGGAAAGGCGCAGGGAAAGTCGAACAGATCGTCATCCGGCTCAGGCATCGCCATTTCCCGCCACCTCCCCGAGGACACAAGGCCGGGGCGCGCCTGCGGCTACTTGAACCACAGGCGGATGCTGTCGATCGTCCGGCCAGCGATTCCGGCCAGCGGCACGGCCTCGAGCGCGAGCACCGGGTAATCGCCGTAAGGCTTGTCATCCATGCTGACCTTCAAGGTGCCGAGCACCTGCCCTTCGCTGATCGGCGCCATCAGCGGCTGCTGCGAAACGAGTTCGGTCTTGATCTTTGGTCCGAAACCCTTGGGGACGGCGATGACCAGGTCCTTCGTGAAACCGAGCTTGACGGTTCCCTCCTTGCCTTTCCAGACCTTCAGGCTGGCCACTGCCTCGTTTTTCCCGTAAAGCTGCACCGCATCGTAAAACTGGAAGCCATAGTTGAGCAGCTTGAGCGATTCCTGCGCGCGCGTCCGGTCCGACGCCGCGCCCAGCACGACCGATACCAGGCGGCGGGGGCCACGTTTCGCCGACGACACCAGGCAATAGCCCGCTGCCTCGGTATGTCCGGTCTTCAGGCCGTCGACGGTCGGATCGAGGTAGAGCAGACGATTGCGATTCGGCTGCGTGATATTGTTGTAGCGGAACTCCTTCATCGAGTAATACTTGGCGTATTCCTCCGGAAAGTCACGAATCAGTGCGTCGGCAAGGATCGCCAGATCGCGCGCCGTCGTGTAGTGCTGAGGATCGGGCAAGCCACTGGCGTTACGGAAACTCGAATTCTTCATGCCCAGTCGCTGCGCCTCACGATTCATCATCTGGGCGAAGTTTTCCTCGTCGCCGGCTATCGCCTCGGCAAGCGCCACGCAGGCATCGTTGCCCGACTGGACGATCATGCCTTTCAGCAAATCCTCGACCTTCACCTCGGTACCGACCTGAATGAACATTCGCGAACCACCGGTCTTCCAGGCTTTCTGCGAAACGGGCACGGTCTGGTCGAGCTTGATCGTGCCTTGGCGAATCGCGGCAAAGCTCAGATAGGCAGTCATCAGCTTGGTCAGCGAAGCCGGCTCGAGGCGTTCGTCGGGCAAATGCGAGGCGAGGTCCTGGCCCGACGCGGTTTCCACGAGCAGCCACGACTTCGCCGCCAGGACCGGCGGTGTCGGTAGCTGCTCGGCGCGCACCAGGCAAGAGAGACAGGACAGAACGACGAGGAGTGAGCGAAACTTGAGCATGTGGAAGATGGCGGCAAAGATTCGATTATAACAAGCCGGCACAATCTCGCCGGTGTGCGCTTGGTCCGCAAGCCGGGTCGCTACTGGCCACACCCCTTGGCTAGCAGCCTGTCGGACTTTCGGCTTGCTGCCGACCGGATATGCTATAACCAT
>NZ_JAMTDV010000092.1:0-80670 GCF_023806565.1 Accumulibacter sp.
CCGTGCTTTCGGCAAGCGCCGGTGCTGCGCTTGCCAGCGCCACCATGGCGGCCAGCACCAGCACTGCGCCGCTGATCGAGAATCGTCTGTTCATGTTTCTTCCCCGCTCCTGAAGGTGATGGATGACATACCGGGCTAGTATGGCTCGCGAGCAATGCCGGCGTCAAGCCAGGAAAGTATTGCGACTAGCTTTCATACGATAGCAGAAGCACGTCTGCCGCCTGCTTGCGCAGCGGAATCAGCGACTGATACACGGCGGACGAGTACCAACCGGCGATCGCCGCGATGTCGGGAAAACGGATCACCACGATGTCAACGTAGGGATGTTCACCGGCCAGAATCGCCGCCCGTTTCCCGCGAAAGACCAGTTCGGCACCCCACGGGGCCAGAGTGGCCGGTACCTGTTCTCGATAGGCAGCCCATTTCTGCTCGTCCTTCACCGCGATGTGTCCGACGACGTAGGCGTTGCCCATGGCCTGTTGCCCGTTCAAACGCGCACGATGCGTACGCTGTCGGTGCTGCCGGCGCGCGGACCGGCGGAGCCGAACACCAGCGCCACGAGGTCGCCGTCGCGGACTACGCCGGCCGCACGCGCCGCCTCGACCGCGATGCGCAGTTGCTCGACCCGATCGGCATTCTCGACGATCATCAACGGCCGCACTCCCCATACCAGCGACAGACCGCCCAGCACCGGCGCACTTGCTGCGATGCCGGCGATCGGGACGTTCGGCCGGAAAGCCGCGACGCGACGCGCGGTGTCGCCGCTGCGCGTCGGGCAGAGAATCGCGGCGACACCGAGATCCTCCGCCGCCTGCACGGCAGCGTGTGCCACCGCCCAGGAGACGCGGTCGGAATCGGAGCCGACGATGGCTGCCCGATCAGCGCGCAGTCGCGGCCACTCTTCGGCCGACTCCGCGACTTCGCCCATCATGCGCACCGTTTCGGCGGCGAACAGTCCCACTGCCGTCTCTTCCGAGAGCATCAGGGCGTCGGTACCATCGAGCACGGCGTTGGCAACGTCGTTCACCTCGGCCCGCGTCGGCAAAGGCGAACGAGTCATCGATTCGAGCATCTGGGTGGCCGTGATCACCGGCTTGCCTGCCATGTTGCACTGACGGATGATTTCCTTCTGCAATAGTGGCACGCGTCGTGCGGGCATCTGGATGCCGAGGTCACCACGCGCGACCATCACCGCGTCGGCAGCGCCGATGATCCCTTCGAGATTGTCGATCGCTGCCGCCGTCTCGATCTTGGGCACCAGCGCCGGACGCACGCCGCGCTTGGGCAACAGCGCCCGGATGCGCTCGACATCCTCGGCACGGCGAACGAACGAGAGACCGATGAAATCGGCCTTCGCGGCAATCGCCATTTCGAGCGCCAGTGCATCGCGCTCGGTGAAGGGATCGACGTGCGCCTCGGCTCGCGGCAGGTGCATGCCCTTGCGCGAACGCAGCGTGCCGCCACGCACGACCTCGGTGCGTACGTCGTTGCCGACCGATGTCAGCACGCGCAGCACGATCGCTCCATCGGCGAGGTAGACATCGTCGCCCGGACGCATCCACTGTGCCAGTTCGGGCAAGGTCGTAGTGACCTGCCGGGAGTCGCCGTGGCCGTCCTCGCCACCGCTGAGCACGAATTCCTCGCCCGATTCGAGCTCGACCGCGTCCCCGGCCACCACGCCAGAGCGGATCTTTGGTCCGGGCAGATCGACGAGGATCCCGATGTTCCGGCCCAGTGTCTGTGCCAGTTCTCGCACCCGCCGGGCGTTCGCGGCATGCGTGGCCATGTCGGCGTGCGCAGCGTTCAGCCGCACCACGTCCACTCCCGCTGCCAGCAACTGCCGCATGGCTCCGGGCTCGGCCGTGGCCGGTCCGACCGTCGCCACGATCTTCGTTCGACGCATTCGCTACTCCTCGATCAGTTCGTCCTGCCCGGTCGCCGGCCACAACGATGACGAGCGCGGCCTATCCCTGCAAGTGCACGACACTTCCACGGCAGGTGGCGGAGTATAGGGAGCAGGGCCCGGCACAGTCAATCGCGACGCCGCCAGCGAGACCGCCGCACACCCGGGAACGCGAGTCGGTCGCGGCTCCCGCAGCGGGTCATCGCGGAAACCGTGGCGGCCGACTCAGCGCCGGCCGAGCGCAGCTTTCCAGTCACGGAAGACGTCGATATCGAAGCCGTCCGGGTAAAACAGGTAGCCCGGCTTGTGCCCTTTGGTATCGGTGACTCCGTACTGCCAGATGATCTCCTTGCTCTTGCGGTCGATTACCAGCACACGGTCGCGCAGATCGTCGACGACGAAGATGTCGCCGGTATCCGGCAGTTCGCGAGCGATCGAGCAGTGATCCAGCATTCTCTCGCCTTCCTTGACGAAATACTCCCAACTGATCTTGCGCGTCGCCGGGTCGAAAATCACCACTCGACCCGGCTTCCAGAAGTCGGCGACGACCACCTGCCTGCCGTCGACCGTCATGAAAGCGTCCGACGGGTAACGGATGTTGGGAGCACGAACGCTCCACAGCACCTGCCCTTCGCGAGTGATCCGCGAGATCCAGGAACCGGCGATTTCGGTCACCAGAATGTCGCCGTTCTCCAGCGGCGTCGCGCCATTCGGATGGGCGAGTTCGTGTGGCGGATCGTGGCGGCACTTGCCCGGTTTCCCCCACTGCGTGGCGATGCTGTTGTCCTTGGGGTCGATGATCAGAATACGGCAGTTGCGGATGTCCGCAGTGATGAATCTGCCATCGGCGAGCAGATGCGCATCGTCCGGATAATTCAGAAAGCCGGCCTCCTTGCCACGCACATCGGGCGTGCCATAGGTCCAGGTCAGCGCCTTCTTCTCGTAATCGATGATGTGAACATCATAGTTGTCCTCCTCGCTGACCGCCAGCAGCTTGCCGTCCGGCGAAAAGTTCACGTCCTCGTTGCCACGATACACTTTCAGATTCGGCGAGACGAATTCCCAGATGATGCTCTTGTCCGGTGCGATCTCGATCAGGCGATTGTTGCGCCGGTCGGCGATCACCACCGGATAGGGCAGCGGTTTGCCCCAGGACGGCACTGGCTTCTGTCGGTTGCCGGTGACGGGAGGAATCGGTGGCAAGGTGACGCCACTCGACACGATTCCGGCACCAATCATTTCCGGACTCACCTTCACTGCCACCCCTGCCGTGCCAGGTTTGGCACCGTCTGCCACCGCCTCGGCAAGAACGGGTTCGCTGCTTGCACCGACGGTCAGCAGCGTTACCGCGACGGCCATTCGGAGGAAATGGGGAAATGAGCGCATGGCACAGCCCTTGTCGATGGATGGTATGGAAATTCTTCCGCATCCCGACGCCCACGCTCTTGATCCAACTCAAATCTTCGGTCCGTGCTGCGAAATCGGTGCGCTTTGGCGTGGCAGGCGCGCTCCCACCCGTCGGCAATCTACGGACCTTCCTGGACGATGCGTCCGTGCGTCGGCTGCGGTCCCCGCATGTTGTCGGCAAAGCGCGCCCGCCAGTAGGCCAGTTGCTCGCTCGACACTTCCAGAGGCTGTTTCATCACCAGCCAGACTACTCCCTCGGTACATGGGGAAGCAGTCAAGGAACCATCGTAGCGATAATAGCTGCGATCGGCAGGCAGCAGGCGAGTGGCGTCGATCGTGTCGCTTGACCGGTGATCGCCGTCGGCGCGTTGCGGAATCCGCGGCCACAGGGCCGCAAGCGCCGGATTCCCGGCACCCCGGCGAAAGAGCACGACGACACCCAGCAACTGCCCCGCGTCGCTCCGATGCAAGAGATGTGCGGAAAGCGGAAACTCCTCTCCGGCGATTCGATCGCCGCCCGGAGTGTGGAAGTGGACTTGCTCGAGTCGGTAAGCATTGGCGCCGATCCACAGGCGACTGTCGTTGGCTAAGCGCACGCGCAGCGTGTGTCCGTCGTTGGCAAAGCGCAGTGGCTCCGCACGATAACGGAAGTCCAGCGCTGGCAAATCGGCCTTGACGGCTGTCACGATGTCGATCGGCGACTGCTTGTGCCCGATCCGACAACGCAGGCTGTCCGCAGCGACAACATCCGGTGACCACGCCAGGAACAGTGCGACGACCAGCAAGACTACTGTGAGGTGGCGGAAACCGGTTTCCCGGCCGTGCGAAGGAGGGAGTTTGCGAAGGCGTGGCGGCGCCGAATTGATGCGCTGCCCAGTATGCCTCGCCAAGTCAGCGGACAGGCGTGATGATGGCACAGGGTCTGGTGACGATCGGCAACCGCCGGGCGGCAGCCGATCGCCGGAGAGATGGCGCATGACAATTCTCGCCTGCACGCGCTCGACGCCACTCAGCCTACAGGCGCTGGCTCGCCTTGCGGACCCTGCGGCCCGGCCGGACCAGCGGGCCCCTTCGGACCTGCCGGACCGGCAGGTCCCTTGGTACCGGCCGGGCCTGCGTCCCCCTTGGGTCCGGCGGGACCGGGGTCACCAGTGGCGCCAGCGGGGCCGCGCTCTCCCTTGGGTCCCGCCGGGCCGCGATCGCCTTTCGGCCCTGCCGGTCCTGGCGCGCCTTGCGGACCGGGCGGTCCTTCCTTGAGATTCAGCGCTGCGATCTGTGCCGCCAAGGCGTCGACACGATCATTCAAGAGCTGGATCGGATCGCTGGCAACTGCCTGCGAATCCGCGGCAGCCTTCTTCGCGGACTTGTCTTTGGCCTTTTTCTTCGACAATGTTGGTCTCCTCTCGTAGTCATCGTGCGCGGAGCAACGCGGAAGCAACACTCCGGGTCGCACTAATACGCGCAAAGGATAGTCCGGTCAACGGGCGCAATGGTGCGGGTCGCTGCCGGCAGCTCGCATCAGACACGATCCGGGGCCCCACGGGAGGAATTGCCGCGCCCCCATCTACGACGTCGACGAGCGCCGCGGACATGCCAGTCGGCTACCGACGTCGCCCAATCCCCGCCAGCGTCTACCCGGCTCTAGCGGGCTTCCAGTTCTGCCAGCAGGCGGCCGAGGTCGGCATTGTCCGGCAGCAGCGCCGCAAGCTGCCGGGCATACGCCAGCGCGGCCTGCCTGTCGCCGGCCTCGCGGCTCATCGACAGCAGTGCGACAAGGATATCGACATCGTTCGGATAGCGCTGGTGGGCGCTGCGCAGCAAGAGCAGTGCCTGCTCGCGCGTGCCGACCGAATCGACGGCGATCGCGCGCACGTAGGCATAGCGCGCGTTCCCCGGGGCAAGTCTCACCGCCTCGACGAATTCCCTGAGCGCCCCAGCCTTGTCACCCTTGCGCACCAGAAGTAGGCCGAGCGCGTGATGCAGATCGGCGTCGGAAGGTAGCGCCGCCAGTCCCCTGAGCAGGGTTCGCTCGGCGTCCGCTTCGCGTCCCAGTCGACGGTAGGTATCGGCAAGATTCACATAAGCGTCGGAAAACCTCGCGTCGAGGTCAATGGCGCTTGCGAAAGCGGCGATCGCTTCGTCGGGGCGTCCCTGGCGCAGACGCAGGTCGCCGAGATGGACCTGCCCCGAGGGCCAATCGGCGCCCAGCGCCAAAGCTTCCTCGTACTCGCGCAGTGCAGTCGCACGGGTGGTGCGCCGGCCCTCCGCAAGTTGCGCATCAGGGATGTCGGCGAGAACACGGGCGGCCTCGACGCGCACACCGCGCACCGGATCGTCGAGCAATGGCCCGGCACTGGCAACGCGGTCGCCCGGGTCGGCCGGCGCCATCAGTGCGAGTGCCGCAATGCGGACCGAGGCATCGGTGTCGCGCAGCAGCGGCCGCGCGGCGGACAAGACGGTGGGTGTGACATAGGGCTGCGCGAGCGTCAGCGCAGTCGCCCGAACGATTGCCGGGAAGGCCGTATTGGCCGCAAGCTCGAGCAGATCCGGCAGCGCGCGCACACCCTGCGTCTCGCCAGCGTGCAGGGTCGTGCCGAAGTGAGCGCGCACGCGCCAGTTCGTGCCGTACCAGCGGTCCATTGCGCTGGCCGCCCATTGCGCTCGACGGTCGGCGTGGCACTGGGTGCACGCGTTTGGGCTGCCCAGCGCAATCGAAAGATCGGGACGCGGGATGCGTAGACTGTGATCCTGACGGGCATGAATCACCATGTAGTTCTGTGTCGGCATGTGGCAGGCAACGCAGGCCGCTCCCTTGCCATCAGCGGCGTGGTGATGGTGCGCGGGAGTATCGAAGGCCGCCGCCGCATGGCAGCGCGTGCAGAGTGCATTGCCTTCGGCACGAAGCTTCTGCGAATGCGGATCGTGGCAATCCATACAGGTGACACCGCGCTGGTGCATTCTGCTCTGCAGGAACGAACCCCAGACATAGACCTCTTCCCGTTGCTGACCGTCGGCGTGATAGTTCGGCGCGGTGAGCATCGCCAGGCGGTGACTGTCCTCGAGCGGGGCGCCCGGTTTCCGCTCCTCGGTGAGGGTCGAACGGCGGGAGTGACACGCAGCGCAACTGTTCATGCCGGCAGCGTCGGCCGGGCGATCACGCACGGCGAACCGGGCGCCGTCGCCCGGAAACTTCCACGCCTCGTTCCAGCGGCTGCGCATGGCGGGAAGGCCCTTGCCTTCGCTCTCGGCGTAGGGCGACTTGGCATTGCGCGCCCACTCAACATGAACCGAAGCGGGACCGTGGCAACTTTCACAAGCGACGTTGATTTCACTGAAGGTCGTCTGGTAGGTATGCGTGGCCGCGTCGTAACCCTTACGCAGATGGGTCGAGTGACACTCGGCGCACTGCAGCGCCCAGTTCTGGTAGACACCTGTCCAGTGCAGGGGATCACGGTGGTCGACCCGCTGTTTCGGATAGAGGTGGAACCAACGCTGACCGCCCTCGCCCTGCGGACGCGCGTCCCAGGCGATTGGCAGCACCTGGTAACGTCCGCCCGGGAAAGCGATCAGATATTGCTGCAGTGGATACACTCCGAAGGTGTACGCGATTTCGTAGTCGGTGAGTCTGCCATCCGGACCGTCGGTACGCACCAGATAACGGTCACCGCGCCGGAAGAAGACCGACTCGACTCCCTGGTGCTTGAACCGGACATCCGCAAAGTCGCCGAGCACCGTCGCGGCGTTGGCTTCCTGCATCGCCAACTGGTGATGCGAACCCCTCCACGCCCGGTATTCGTTTTCGTGGCAGGTCCTGCAGGCCTCGGCACCGACGTAGCGGGCCGCAATGGTGGAGGACGCGGTCCCTGCTGCAGGCGAGTCTGCTGCCGGCTCTGGCGCTTTCGGATAGAGGAGGAAAGCGACGAGCACGCCGACGAGCACGGCTCCTGCCAGCAATCCGATTGCGAGCAGCCGCTTGCGCGGCGCGGGCCCGGAGGCAGGCGCCGAAATGGGCTTCGTTCTCGCCCGTCGGGTCATGTTTCGGATTGCCGCTGGTTGCTGGAGCGGGCCTCCTCAGGCACTGGCACTATCCCTACTTCGGAAACAAGAACTGGACCTGCGCACGAATCTGCCAGTTGGCCGTGTTCTCGGGGCGAACGACGTTGTAGTAGGCGCTGAGCTGCATGTTCACTGGCAACCTGCCGAAGTGGACGATCTTGCCGACGCCGCCACCCAAGGAACCGGTCCATTGCTGACCACCGTCCGCCTTCCAGTTGACCGTATTGATCGGTGCGCTGGTGAAAAAGGTGCCGTCGGGAAGATTGTAGTTGATGAAATACTGGATCAGACCGTTGTTGTACGAGGGCGACCCGCTGCTCCCACCCCCACTCGACCAGACGTTGGTAACCAGTACACCGTAGACCCAGGGATCGCCCTTGTCGAGGGGAAGGACGACGAACTACGGGCCGAGACCCCAGTGATTGTTGCCGAGTTCCGAATTGCTGTGGGTCGGCAACTGCGTGATGGCCCCGGCACCCCAGATCCACGTGCCCGGATTCGCGGGCGAAAGGAAAGCCGCGAACTGCAGGTCGCCGATTCCAATGACGAGGTCTTCTCCGGGTGCGAACGCCAGATTGGAGATCACCGGCAGGATGGTACGAGTGATCACGTTCCAGTCGTCGTCCACGCTGACCGGAATCACCGGCTGAATGTCGAGAATGCTCTGCGTCCCCTTTAGTGGCCCGGTGCTGAGGTTGGTATTGTTCTGAAACGGCACGCTGATCAGGTTACCCACCGGGTTCTGCGTCAGCTTGGCGAGTTCCTCGGCACTCATTTCGGCGCAGACTGGCAACGCTGCAAGGGTGCAGGTCAAGGCGGCGAGCGATATGCGCGCGGTTGTGGATCGAATACACATGGCGATTCCTTCTCGTATCAAGGAGCGTTGGGATTTTGCAGGGCCCGCAATTCGCGTATCACCGCGGCGATATCGCGGCTCAAGCTGGCGATTGCCCGGCTGTGCCCAGCGGCGAGCGCGTCGTAGCCCTCCCCCCGCACCGGCTCACGCACCGTCGTGCGACCACTTGACGAGGTGACGCCTTGGCGCACGACCCACAGCGCGTCGAGCGTCGCCGCTTCGCCGGGTATCGACTCGAAGCGCTGCACATCAATCGTCACCCGGTAGGCAGGATCAAAACTCGGCGCCAGCGGCCCGCTGACGATACGCGGGTTAGCGAGCAGCACGACCAGATTCTCGGCGACCGTACGGGCGACGCTGGCCCCGAGCGGCGCCGCCCAGCGGTTGAATTCGTCGATCAGCACGCGATTCGGCCCCTGCTGGACGACGAACTGCGAGCGATCGACCACGGCCGGGATGCCCACGCCGTCGATCACCACACCGTAAGCCGCGGGCGCCGCACCCTCTGGCCGTGCCGTCGCCGCCAGCATGTAGAAACGCGACGGTGGCGAACTGCAGCCCGAAATTGTGGAAATCGCAGCGAGCGACGCCAGCGCGACACCGGCAATTCTCGTGGCTGACCTCACTGTGCCTCCTTGCCCCGAATGAGCGCTTCCGGATGGCGCTCGAGATAATCCGCCAGTTCGCGAATCGACTGCGCGGCGCGCTTTACCTCGGCGAGGGTGCCGTGCAACTCTTCGACCACGGTCGAATCCGGGGCGATCGTCCTGCCGGCGGCGTCGAGCGCTCGTTCGGCGGCGGCAAAGCCGCGGCGTGCTTCGACCAGTGTGGCAGCCACCTCTGGCGTCAATTCGCCTCGCCAACGCTTGACCAGCGCGTCCACCTCGGCCAGCGCATCAGCCAGTGTGGCCAGCGAGCGCTTCAGGTCGTCGCCGATGGCCGCCACCGGCAGTGCGTCCAGCTTGCCGAGAATGCTGGTCAACTTGGCTTCGATGTCGGTCAGGCCGCCGCGGGCCACCGGAAACTCCGGTGGGCTGGACTGCCAGTCTACCCGGGCCGTGGCAGCATTCGGAATGTAATCCAGCGCAATGTACAGTTGACCCGTGAGCATGCTGCCCGTACGCAGTTGCGCGCGCAGACCCTTCGCCACCAGTTGGTCAACGAAAGCATGGCGAACGCTGGGCGAAAGTGGCTTGCCGCCGGTCAGTTCTCCGGGGTTCGCCAGAATATCGAGAAAACGCTGCGGATAGACGGCGATCACCACGCGCGCCCGTACCTGCAGCTTCCGCCGATCGCCGACATCGAGACCGACCGCAGTGACTTCGCCAATCGGCAGGCCGAGGAAAGTCAGCGGTGCCCCCACCGATAGACCTCGCACCGATTCATCGAGATGAAGCACGAACTCGCTCGCGCCGCGCTCGGGAGCCTTCTTCGCCGACGCTTCATCGGGGAAGAGCCGGAAACTCGTGTCCTCGGCGGCAGGCTCGGCGCGGGTGCCGGCAAGCGGGTTGTCAAAGGCGAGGCCGCCAATCAGAACCGACGCGAGCGATTGTGTCTGGACGCTCAGGCCATTCGCGTTCAGCGACAGATCGAGCCCGCTCGCCTGCCAGAAGCGCGTCCCGGCATTGACGAACTGCTCGTAGGGAGATTTCACGAAAATTCTCACGCTCACTTCGCTGCCGTCGTCGTCGAGCCTGTAGGAAGCGACCTGCCCGACTGGAATGCGGCGGAAGTAGATCGGAGTGCCGTAGTCGAGCGATCCCAGGTCGGCAGCCTTGAGCAGGAAGAAGCGGCCGGGAGTATTTCCAGCCACCACCGGTGGAAAATCGCGCCCAGTGAATTCGCGCAGGCGATCCGTGCCGCTGCCGACCGTCATTCCGACGTAGGATCCGGAGAGCAGCGTCCCCAGCCCGGTGACGGTGCCCCCCGAGATGCGCGGACGTACGACCCAGAAGGTGGTGCCATCGACCAGCCAATCGCGTGTCTCCGGCGCCATCTGCACACTGGCCAGCACGCGCTGGCGGTCTTCGGCGACCTTCAGCGATTCGATCTTGCCAACATCGACGCCGTTGTACTTGACGGTCGTCTTGCCCGGCTCCAGACCCTCGGCCGACGAGAAGCTGATCTCGATCCTCGGCCCTTCGGCGAGCAGTTTCTGCACCGCGATCCAGCCGCCCATCAGTGCCGCGATGATCGGGATGATCCACACGGCGGAAAGTCGCCGGCGCGGCCTTGCCACCGCCGTCGCCTCGGGAAGTGGCGGTAGCGCGTTGTCAGCCATCGCCTTCCTTCTGCGGCAGGTCCCAGATCATTCTCGGGTCGAAGCGGTTCACCGCAAGCATGGTGACCACCACAACGCCGGCAAAGAAGAGCACTCCAAGCCCCGGCTCGACCGACATCAGCGGCTGCAACTGCACCAGCGCGACGACAAAGGTATCCACGAAGACGTCGAGCATCGACCATCGCCCGATGAACTTCACCAGCCGATAAAGACGGATGCGTTGCTCCGGCGATCGAACCCAGCCGCGCTGCACGCTGATCAGCAGGTAAGCGAGCGCGATCAGCTTGCCCAGCGGAATGGTGATGCTGGCGACGAAGACGATGATGGCCAAGGGCCACGACGTCGGCGACCACAGCTCGACAACGCCCTGCATGATGGTATCGGTGCTGGAGCCCAAGGGCGTGTAAGTGGCCAGCACCGGCAGCAGATTCGCGGGAACGTAGAGAATCGCCGCGGTCAGCACCAGCGCCCAGCTTTGCTCGATGCTGTCGGGACGGCGCCAATGCAGTCGTTCGCCGCAGCGCGGACAGAGCGTGGCGACAGCGCCGGCCAAGGGGCGCGACACCAGACCACAAACCTCGCAGCCGACAAGACCGAGCGACATCGCACTGGCGTGCAGCACCCCGTTCATTTCGCCTCCGACAGCCCGTCGCCGCCCGTTGCCGGCCGCCCCGAGCGACTCGCGACCCAGTCGATTCGCTCCCAGGCGGCGCGCGGATCGAAAGCGGCGCCCATGGCGGCGAGCAGGAAAACCAGCGCACCGAGAACGAAGATCGCGAGACCGGGAATCACCGTCGCGAGTTCGGCGATCTTGATCAGCGCAACCAGAACACCGAGCAGCATGATCTCGATCATGCTCCATTCACGGAAGATCTCGTAAGTGCGCAGTAGGGTTCCCGACCAGCGTGGTGCCGGTGGTCGGCGCGCCGTCAGGGTGACCCCCAGCAAGCAGGAGATTTCCAGCGCCGGGGCAATTACCCCGGTAAACAGAACAAGCAGTGCGACCAGCTCACGACCGTCGCGCCACATGGCGACGACACCGCCGATCACCGTCGTCGCGGCTTCCCGTCCCGCCACCGAAAGGCCGAGCATCGGCACGCTGTTGGCGATCACGAAGAGGATCGCAGCGGCGATGGACAGCGCCAGCGTGTGATCGAGCGAATGCGGCCGGCAACGCCAGAGCCGCGCCCGGCAGCGTGCGCAGCACGCCGACCCGCCTGCCGGTACGTCTGGCAGGCGCTGCAGGAGATCGCAGTCGCGACAGGCGACGAGGGTGGGATCGATAGCGGACTGCTCCATCGTCCTTCGACCGTATCACTTTTCCAGTTGCAGCAGTACCGCGCGCAGCGGCGCGTCGGAGACGCGGATCAGGCCTTCGTACGGTTGGTCCATTTCGAGGATCAGGAAAATGGCGCCAGCTACCGACAGCGCGCACAATACATTGACTGCGTGGATCGTTCCGTTCGACGGCGCGAACAGATTGAGGCCAACCGCGATGATCATCAGCCAGAACACCAGCAGGGCGAGCAGTGGCGGTGTGATCGAACTGCCGCTGTGGGCGATCGCCACGGACCGCAGCTGCGCGAGGTCGTCGATCAGCTGCAGCGCTTTCGACCACGCGGAATGTTGCCCGGCGTTGGTCAAAGGAATTGCTCGCAGCATCTTCTGCAGATGATAAAGCGCGCGCGCCGTTTCGTTCACCTCCGACCCATTACCTCCCGTTCGGTCCTTGTCCCAGAATTCGCCGACGCGCTCGGTTACCAGTCGCCGCAGCAAGGCGCGCGCCGGCTCGCCGGCGTCGCCGAGTTGCCTCAGGTTGTTGTTCAACTGCAGAAGTTGTGCAGCCGCGCTTTCCACTTCGGCCGATTTGGTATCGAACGAGCCCTTGGCAGAAGAAATGATCAAGCCGAGAACCAGCGCTGCCAGCGTCGACAGAAAACCGATTCCCATCTTCACCATTTCCTTCGAATCATCGTCGAGATGGTGCCTGGGTAAGCGCGTGCGCAGGAAAGCTCCCAGGAACGATCCGGCCAATACCAGCACTGCGACGGCCACCGCCACCAGCCAGGGGCTCATGTCGGCGGCGGCCGCCCGGTGATCCACATGCAGCGTTTCAAGGCGGCCGCACGAATCCCCGTCAACGACAGACGCGTCTGCCGTCGACGATCCTGCACTCCGGAACGACTTCGACCTTCGGCTTCTCGACCACCTCCCTGGTCGGTTCGACGACGACTTCCTTGTGCGGGACTTCCGCGACGGGAACCGGTTTCCGGACTTCCACAGCACCCCTGGAGGTTTCACAGGCGGCGTGGCGAACGCCCTCTTCGCAAGTCACCGCCTTCGCCTGCGCGGGCGATCATCAGACAGGCGACAGCGAGAGTCACGGACAAGGTCTTCATGGCATTTTCTCCTAAACGATTAGAGTGCTTGTTGCCGCCGGCAAACCGGCGGCGCGATCGGGCCAGTGACCCGGCCGGACCGCGAATCCGGCACGGCATGGCGAGATGTTTCGGAAACGCTCCTCCCCGGCGCATTGCGCTATCGACCCGGAGGGTCAAGGCGTGGGAACCACGCGGTAATACACGCCGTTGGCTCCGTAAGCGGGTTGAAACCAGATGTTTCCCAACAGATAGTACGTGGTCCCATACTTCTGCACGGCGACCGCACCGGCGGGCAGCGCAGCGTAGTTCACTCCCATCCGGTAGGCGGCGGCAGTATTGGCACTACCGGCGGCGTAGCCGGATGCGTATGCGTTACTGGTTGCGGCGGCAGTATTTGCCGAAGCCACCGCCGCACCGGCAGCAACGCCGACGACCGCGCCTGCCGCCGCCGCACAGCCGTAACAGCCGGACGCCGAATAGTACGGCACGGCAACCGGCGGATGATATCCGGGATACGCGGGGTACGCCGGATATCCCGGCGGGTGATAAGCGGTCGCGCCGCCGGGAGTCGTGTGGTAGGCCCCCTCGCCATACTTGCCGGCGGTAGTACCGCCGTAAACGTTGGTGTGTTCGGTACCGCCGCCGTAGGCGTGTTCGGAGCTGCCGCCCCAGCGGTTCGTATGCTCGGTGCCCACCCCGGCGACGTGCTCTGTGCTGCCGCCGAAACGGTTGGCGCTGGCCCAGGCCGCAACCTGCTGCGGCAACAGTGCGCCGAGCGCCAGTCCGGCCATGCCGATGACAATTGTCTTCATGGCAATCTCCTTATTGGGTCTTGGTGGTTTGCGCTTTGCCAGGCTTGCCCCGCGGCGGCGGCTTGAACCCTGACGGTGCTCCCTCCGGATGAGCGAAGGTGATCGCTGTCGCACTGCCCGCTTTCGCCGCGACAAACGCATCGGCAGGCACGACCGGATCGATCTTCCAGTTGGAAAGTTCCAGTTGATGACGCAGGCGCAGCGGGTCGTCGCGGAACACCGCCCGCAGCAGGCGCGGCAACTTGTCCTCCGCGCCGATCCAGATCTGCACGAAGACGTAGTCATTGACGAACGCCACCATGTCGGTCACGGTGCCGCCGATGACCTTGGACTGCCCGATGTAGAAGGCATCGGTGAGACCTTCGGCCATCGTCTTGTAGGGATCGGCGACGACGACGTCGGAGAACGGGAAGTAGATCGCGGCAGAGTCGAAAGCCGCCTTCAGTGCTGCATCGATGGTCGGCGGGGCAGCCGCAACGGCAACCAGATTCTCGGCCGGCGCAAACGCCGTCATCGTCTTGCCATCGTAGTAGAACTCGGACGCCGGGCCATCACCGAGCGTGATCACCCGCAGCTTGTCCGGCCGCTGCATGAGCACGTCCGAACTCGTCGTGTAGGCGAGCGCCGGACCGATAAGACTGGGCGCTTCGTAGGTCACCACCGCAGTGAACGCCATCGAACGTGCGCTAGCCAGACGCGCGCTCATCGCCTTCAGAAGGTCGATCGCCCTGGCTTCGACGAGCGGCTGGCGGACCACCGCCTTGCTGGACGCCTTTGCCTGCTTCGACGTCTTCGCCACGGACGCCGGCTGCTGCGCGTGCACACTGCCGACCAGGAGCAGGCTGGCGGCGAAAATCGCCACGCGCCGAACAAACGGATACTGGATCATCAATGCTCTCCTCATTCAGATGAAGCGGGATCTACGTCCGCCAACGCTCACGGAATCATCCCGCACTCGAACATCTTGTTGGCAATCGGCGCTGCCACCCGGTTGATGAACTCGGTGCGCATCGCTGGATCGGAGCGCAGAAGGGCGATGACGCGCTGCTCCTCCGCTGACTTCGGCTGCCCCTTCTTCATCCACAACTGTTCACAACTCGCCATCTCGTACTTCTGGACCACCTTGTTGGCAACCATGTCGAGTACCGGAAATTGCGCAAAACTCACGCCGGCAATGAAAGCAGCCGGCAGGATGGCTAACGGAAGCAAACGCTTGTTCATGATGGACTCCTCCTTTCACAAATTGCTGTGACCACAATCAGCCGCCTTCTCAGGCAGCCGTCCGATTTCGCCCTGGCTCGCCGCGGGTTTTCCGTCAGCTGGGCGGAAAAGCCGCCATTCTACGCTGCATGATGGCAGATTTCGCGCAATTGTGCGATGACATGCACATATTCGCGGGCAGCATCTGATGCGGGCGATCACCCGGAACACTGCCCTTGTCAGGCTGGCCAACACCATCGGGCCGGTGTCGAAGGCATTGAACAGCCATCATCAACTGTACTGGCACAGCAGTTGATGGTGATACTGTCGCCCGAGGACTACGAAGCGTTTGAGGAAACCTCTTTACTGCTGCGCCGCCCGGCCAAGGCAAGACGCCTTGTTGCTGGCGTAGCATGCCGCGGGGATGAAGCGTCAAGTGGAAGCAACTGCGGCACACGCATTCTGGCCGCTGGTCAAGACGAGTCGTCCGCCAGCATCGCTTCGTCTACCGGATCAAGGACGACTGCCAGCTTCTGGCATAGTCACTAACTATCGAGGACGGCCACGCTCCGACGACCAGGGCAGGCATCGGCTGAGTTCGCCCCGGGCAGCGTCGGTACCGAGGCTGCCCGGGTGCTGAGGTCCTACTCGCTCATCTGGTTGTTGCGTGTGGCCGCCTCCAGCTTCTTGATGTCCGCGGGCGACAACTGCGGCCGATCAACCTTGATCGTCAGCTTGTTCAGCTTGGCGGTGAGCGGGAAAGGTGGCTTGTAGTCGGCATCATTGACGCCGGTGAGCGTGTCCGAGCCGATGTCGAAGCTCTCGTCCCATTGCAGGATCATCGGCAGCGTCTTCGGCATCGCCTTCGTGTCAACCACTTTGCCGTCCACTTTGAGCGTTCCCGTACCCGGTCGTCCCAGGCCGCTGAAGTTGTTGAAGGCAAGCGTGCCGACTCCGAGTCCATCGTACTTGAAGTCATACTCCAGTACGTGGCGGCCCGGTGCGAGCGGTTCCTGTCCTTCCCATTTCACGCGTTCGAGGTCGACCAAGTTCCACAGCCAGACCGGCCGGCCCTTCAAGAGGTAGAAGCCATAGCCGCCAAAGCGTCCACCGGAGGTCACGATCATTCCCTCGGCGCCCTGTTGCGGAACCTCGATGTCGGCCGTGAAGGTGTAAGATGCATCCAGAATGAACGGCGAGTCCCCTTGCGGAAGGCCGACCATCGGGTGGGTGTAGACGAACTCGCTGCGGCCCGCCGTAATGTTCGGCCGTGGAGCAACGATGCGTGCGGCCACAGAAGCGTCCATCGGAAAGACTTGATACTTCTTCGCCTCGGCGACGAACTTTGCCCTCATTTCCTTGACCTTTTGCGGATACTTCGCCGCGAGGTCGTCGGTCTGGTTCCAGTTGTCATTCAGATTGTAGAGCTGGAACGCCTGGTTGTTCAGTGGATCCGGATTGGCCGGCCCGAACGCCTCCCACGGCGCCCGGTTGACCTTGGTCGATAGTAGCCAGCCGTCGTCGTATAAGGCCCACTGGCCCATCATCTCGAAGTACTGCGTCTTGTGACGCGACGGCGCCCTGGCGTTTTTCTCGTCAAAGGTGTAAAGGAAGCTCGTGCCCTCGATCGGCGCCTGCTTGATGCCATCGACCATCTCCGGCGCCTTGATTCCGGCCGCCTCGAGGATCGTCGGAACAACGTCGATGACATGTACGAACTGGTTGCGCACACCGCCCGTGTCCTTGATGCGCGCCGGCCACGAGACCACCATGTTCTGATTGATGCCGCCCAGGCGCGAGGCGTTCTGCTTGAACCAGTCGAACGGCGTATCAAACGCCCACGACCAGCCGGCCGACATGTGGTTGTAGGTATATTGCGTGCCCCAGACATCGTAAAACTTCATCTGCACTTCGGCCGGCAACATGTTGAGGCCGTTGAAAAATGCCACCTCGTTCGGGGTGCCGAGCGGGCCGCCCTCGGCGCTGGTGCCGTTGTCGCCGTTGATGTAGATGACGAGTGTATTCTCGAGTTTGCCGAGGTCCTGGAACTGTTGGATCACGCGGCCGATTTCGTAGTCGCTATAGGCAGCGTACGCTGCGAACACCTCGACCTGGCGGATGAAGAGCTTCTTCTCGTCTGGCGAAAGCTCATCCCACGGCTTCAGCACATCCTTGGGCCATGGGGTAAGGGTGGCGTCCTGCGGGACGATACCGAGCTTCTTCTGGTTGGCAAAGATGCGTTCGCGCAGCTTCTCGTAACCATCGTCGAAAAGATGCATCGCGCTGATCTTGTCCACCCATTCCTTGGTCGGGTGATGCGGCGCATGCGTCGCCCCGGGCGCGTATTTGATGAAGATCGGTTTGGAGGGGTCGGTCTGGTGAATCCGCGTCATGTAATCAATGGCGTCGTCGGCCATCGCGGTCACCAGATTCCACTGGCCTTCCTGGCCCTGGAACGGATAAATCTGCGTCGTGTTCCGGAACAGGTTCGGCTCCCACTGGTTGGCGTCGCCGCCGACAAAGCCATAGAAGTACTCGAAGCCCATCCCGGTCGGCCAGTGATCGAACGGACCGACCTGGCTCGCCGCAAACGCCGGTGTGTTGTGGTCCTTGCCGAACCACGCCGTCGAGTAACCGTTGTCGAGCAGGATGCGCCCGACGGTCGCCTTGTCCTTGCCGATGATGCTGTTGTAGCCGGGGAAGCCGGTGGATTGCTCCGAAATCACGCCGAAACCGACCGAGTGGTGGTTGCGCCCGGTAATCAGCGCGGCGCGGGTCGGTGAGCAGAGAGCGGTCGAGAACACGCGATTGTAGCGCAGGCCCTCATTCGCGATGCGGTCCATCGTCGGCGTCGGGATCACGCCGCCAAAGGTGCTCGGCACCCCAAAGCCTGCATCGTCGGTGATGATGAGCAGCACATTCGGGGCAGCTTTCGGGGGTACGACCCGAGGCGCCCACCAGTACTTCGACTGCAAGGCATCGTCCTTGATCACGCCGCCGAACTTCGGATCGGGCGGCGGCAGTTGCCGATTGCTGATCGTCGTGGTCGCGCTCGGCGACCCCGGAACACCGGTGATCTGCTGCGCAGAGGCGACGCAGATCATGCCGATCCACGCCACGATGGCCAATATCCACTGGGGTATGCGTTGTTTCACTTGTGCCTCCTTTACGTCGCAAGAATTCTTGGAGCGGAACAGTCTAGAAAGGGAAGGTGGCGGCCAGCGCGAATCCGGTGAAGCGGGGCTCGACACCACCGCCGCGGCCAGTGAAGTTGTAGCTCAGGTTGCGCACGGCCAGCGTCAGGTCGCCCCAGCCGTAGCGGTAACCCACTCCGACCAGAGCCTGCCAGGTGGTGTTGGCGGAACCGCCGCCGACGTCCAGGTAATAGGGCACGAACCACTTGGCCTCGGCATCGAGGTCGACCTGCCCTTTCAGTCCGACGATCGCATCCCATTTGTTCATGCTGGCCGACGCGTCCCGTCCGCCGGTGATGCCAAGCAGGCTGAAATCCAGCGTTGCGTCCATGTTCAGATAGCGCGTGCCAGCGAGGATGTCGAGGTGCGAAGCGCCACGTCGCCAGGCAGTGTAGCTGCCAGCGAGCGTCAGCACGTTGGACTTCAGCGACATCGATGCATCGAACGGCAGTGCTACCGCCCCACCGCCGCCGTTGAGCGGCCTGACGCCCGAATTCTGGCGGTCGAACTTCATGTAAATGTAATCGGCGAGCAGCGACCACTCGCCCTTGCGCGCCTCGCCGGCGAGGAAGAACGCGAAGGAAAGGTTGTGCAGATAGGTGCCGGGATCACTGTGCATGTTCGCCTGCACGCCGCCGGCAATTCCCAGCGGCTGCAAGGTCGCCGACGTATAGATGGTGGGCAGCCAAGCGTACGGTGTGACGCCGAGGTGCCACTGCCCGTCGAACATGTTCTCCGCCGACACCCGCTCTTCACCGCTGGCCGGCATCGCTGCCAACACCGCCAGCGCGCCCAACAGAGCGCCCGCGTATCGCTTCCTGCCACCTCTCGCTGCAGACATCCGCCCCCCCTTTCCTGCATTGACAAACAGGTCGCCGCCCGGACGGCCTAGCGCGCAAGGCCTGCGGCGCAGCCCACCGGACGACGTGGAATTGCCCGAATCGCCGCTGATGCAGGCCCGGCTTCGCCCGCGCCTGCCCCTCGATCCTCAACGAGGACGCATTATCGCTCGCTTCCGAGCCTGGCTGTCTAGATGATTCTGGACAATAAAATGATGATTTGCGACACTGCGCACTCGATACGCCAGACAGGTTCGACGCATGCTGGCAACAACCGGGCATTCCCGCATAGCGCAGCCGGCAGCAGCAACCCGATCGGGCGTCGAGTCCTGCTACCATGGCACCCGGCCGGAATGGCTGCGCCAAAGACCCATACTATTCTGGAGACCGTCGATGTCCGCAATCAAATTTCTTGGCATTTCCGGCAGCCTTCGTCGGGCATCGTGCAACAGCGGCCTCCTGCGCGCAGCCAGCGCCCGCCTGCCGGCCGACGTGAGCATGGAGATCGCCGATCTCGGTGACGTTCCATTTTATAACGCCGATCTGACGGAAAAACCAGCCGGCGTCGTCCGTGTCCTGGCGCAGATGGCCACTGCCGACGCCTTTGTCATCGCCTGCCCGGAATACAACTACTCGCTGGCCCCGGCCTTGAAGAACATTCTCGACTGGGCCTCGCGCGAACCGGCCAATGCCCTGCTTTCCGGAAAGACTGCGGCTCTGATGGGTGCCGGGGCCGGAATGGGAACTTCGCGTTCGCAATATCACCTGCGCCAGGTCTGCGTTTTTCTGAACGTGCACCTGCTCAACCGACCCGAAGTATTTTCCAACGCTTTTGCCGGCGGATTCGACGCCGAGGGGAATCTCACCGACGAACGGATTGCCGGCCTGATCGCCGAGCAGATGCAGGCCCTCGCCGACTGGACACGGCGGATCAGAGGCTGATCGACTCGTTCGGCGACCCCCCGTGGACCGACCACAGGACCGGTTACCGCGTCCGGAAGCAAAGCGGATGATGTCACGCGAGCATCGCGCCGAGAGCGTCCTTCGTATCGGCGGCGTGGCGTCGATCCCCTCGGTGTTGCGCGGACTCGGTTGCGATCCGCGTGAAGTGCTCGGCGAGGCAGGGATCGATCCCGCGCTCTTCGACGATCCCGAGAACCGCATTCCCTTTGCCCGCCTTGGCGAGTTATTGGCGTTCTGCGTGGCACGGACCGGGTGCAAGCATTTCGGGCTGTTGGTTGGCCAGGGTGGTGGCGCTTCCTCGCTCGGGCTGGTCGGTTTCCTGGCGCTGCACTCGCCGGATGTCGAATCGGCGCTGCGCACGCTGGTGCGCTATCTGCACCATCATGACCGTGGAGCAGTTCCAACCCTGGCGATCGTCGAGGGCTCGGCCGCCCTGGGTTACGCCATCTACCAGCCGCGTATCGCGGCGTCGGAGCAGATCGTCGACGGCGCCCTGGCCGTTGGCTGCAATATCATGCGCCGCCTGTGCGGACGCGAATGGCAAGCCAGTGAGGTCCTCTTCGCACACCGCGCGCCGCAGGAGATCGCGCCGTTCCGCCGCTTCTTCCGCTCACCGCTGCGCTTCGATGCAGAGCAGAATGCGCTGGTCTTTTCCTCCGAATGGCTGAGGAAGCCCTTGTCGGGAGCAGATCCCGAGTTGCATCGCCTGTTGCAGAAGCAGATCGACACTCTCGAGGCGCGTTACGGCGGCGATTTTCCGCATCAGGTGCAACGCGTCCTGCACGGCGCCGTGCTTACCGGGCGGGCGGTTGCGCCCGAGGTGGCGGCGCTGTTCTCGATGCACAGCCGCACGTTGAACCGCCGCCTGCAGGCCGCTGGCAGCAGCTTCCGGCAGCTCGCCGACGCGAGCCGTTACGAGATCGCCCGCCAGATGCTCGAAGATTCCGCAATGACCGTCAGCGAGATCGCCGCCGCGCTGAACTATGCGGACGCCAGCGCCTTCAGCCGCGCCTTCGCCCGCTGGAGCGGCAAGCCGCCCCGACGATGGCGGGCGGAAAGACAGATTGGCGCAATGAGCGGCAGATAGGCGTCTGCCCGCCGGTACCCGCAGCAGCTTGACCGGTCGGCACGCGCCCGTTACTGTGGTCGAACCGACTGACCCGCGATCTCCGGGCATGGCGGTCATGCGGAGGAAGTGAATCATGGAGTGGAAACGGCAAGGTTTAGCGATCGCGCTGCTTTGCGGAGTCGTCGTGTTCATCGGCGTGCCAACGGCGCAGGCCCAGCAGTACACCGACGATGGCGCGGTGCGTCCCGACCCTGCGCTGTCGCCCGAACAGATCGACTCGGGCCCCGTGCTGTCATCCGGGGCGGTTCGCCCCGACCGCTCGCTCTCGCCGGAGCAAACCGAAGCGGGGCGCGCGCTCTCGCCCGGCGCGGTGCCGCGCGCCCCGGCGCTTTCTCCTGAGCAGACAAACCCGCCGCCGGTATGGTCGCCAGACGCCGTCCGCCCGGATCCCGCGCTACCCCCCGACTAAGCCGGCGAACACGAGCAGCGCTCCTCTCCCCCGCCTTGGGCCGCGTCGGCAGCCCGATTTGCCACTTACCGCTTCCTTCGACGTGAAAGTTGCGAGATCGCCTTGCGAATCCTGCTTTTTTTGCTCTTTCGTCGACCAACGAGGCGAAGCGGCCGCTTGCCCCGCTGCACCTCGCCGCTCGCGAGGCGACCTTACTTGGCACGCAGGACGACGTCGATTCTGCGGTTCTTGGCGCGCCCTTCGGGAGTCGCATTGGATGCAACCGGCTGGTACTGCCCGAAGCCTTCGGCGACGAGGTTGCTGGGGTCGACCCCTTGCGACTGCAGATACCTTACGACGTCCGCCGCGCGCGCTGCCGAAAGCTCCCAGTTGCTCGGATAGCGGCCGCGGAGTGCCGGTCCGATCGGCTCGTTGTCGGTGTAGCCCTGCACGTCGATCCAGTGGCCGGTCAGGTTGACCAGCGTCGGCACGGCCTTGTTCAGGACCGCGCGCCCCTTGGCGTTCATCTCGGCGCTGCCCGAAGCGAACAGGATCTCATCGACAAAAGTCACCACGAGGCGATCGTTGAGCTGCTTGATCTGCACCTGATCCCGCGCCACTTCCTGTTGCAATTGTTGATTGAGCGCCTGGTACTGCTGTTCAAGCGCTACAGCCTTCTGCGTCTGCTGCACCTGCTTGTCGTACTTCTGTTCCGTCACGCAGCCGGCCAGCAACAGCAGGCTGAACGGAACGACCAATGCACGGCTATTCATCCCTGGTAACCCTTCCACAAAGTACTGCGATCAACGAGAGCGGTTTGCGGTGTCTCTGGCACTGCGCATCGCCCATTCTTGCCAGGAGGCCACTGCCTTCCCGGCACGACGCGCAGTATATCGACGGCTGCTACCCGACAGCAAGGCACGCCCGTCTGACGCCGGGCTCAGTTCCCCGCCGCACTACGGGCAACGCACGTGTATGGCGCCAGAAATTCCACGGCACCGTTGAAGATCAAACCCATCCCCATCGCCGCAACGAAAAAGCCGACGATGCGGGTGGTTGCGTCGATCCCCTGCTTGCCGAACTTGCGCAGGATCGGCTTCGCATAGATCAGTGACAGATAGGTGGTCAGCATGCAGGATACGATCGCTGCGGCAGCCGCGAAAAAGTGCTGCAGTTCCTGCGGCGACTGCTTGATCGTCGAGGCCATGCTGATCAAGGTCGCGATCGCCCCGGGTCCAAACATGATCGGCATCGCCAGTGGCACGAAAGCGACGTCGGCATCGCCACCATCCGTGCGCGGAATGATGCCGCCCGATGGGGGCGGGTTGAACAACTCGAAACCGACACGCATGAGAATCACTCCACCGACCACCCGCACCATGCTCAGCGGCACGTCAAAAACGCGTAACAACGCGGTTCCGAAAAGCAGGAAGAAAAAAGACAGCAGCAGGGCGTAAACGCAGGCCTGGCGCGCCACGCGCCGCTGTTCGCTTTCCGCCTTGCCATCGGTCAGGCCGAGATAGACCGGGATCGCTTCGAGCGGGTTGATGATCGCCAGCAGGGTGGTAAACAGGCTGATGAACAGGGTAAACGTGGGAGTCATGTGGTCAGCATCCCTTTGCAGTGAATCTCCGAAGAGAGGATCCTTCGCCTGGGCGTCCCGATGCAACGGGGTGCATTGGCTGCAAACGCCGGCAGGCTATCACAATGCCTCGCCAAGTTGTCACCACGCTGCCCCCGCAATGCATCGGACCACGGCGCATTCCGGCCGCGATCGCCGAGACCTACGGGCGATGTCCCTGGCAAACAAGCCGGCAAACTGCCCTTGCAAGCAGCGCGTTGACCAGCCGGGTGCAGCAGTCTCATACTCCCGCACATGGTTTTCAGTCTGCTGTCCTTCGTCTACCTGGTGCTGGCATTGGCCGTGGCGCTGCGCATCTTTTCCCGGCGAAGCTCACGCGGCACGGCGCTGGCCTGGCTGCTGCTGGTCATTCTCGTCCCCGCCGTCGGCGCGCTGGCCTACCTGCTGATTGGCGAACGGCGTCTCGGCAGAACCTGGATGCAAAGGGCGATCAGTCTGCAACCGCAGATCCTGCGCTGGGCCCGGGACATTCCGCCATCCGACGTGGTCGCGCCGGACACGCTGACGACCGGTGCCGAGAGCGTCAGCCGACTCGCCACCGGATTCGCCGGTCTGCCCTTGATGGGGGGTCACCGGCTGCGTCTGCTGGTCGATAGTGAAACGATCATGCGCTCGCTGATTGCCGACATCGATGCGGCTCGCCGTTCGGTGCACCTGGAGTTCTACATCTGGAATCCTGGCGGTTTCGTCGACGATCTGGTTACGGCGCTGGTCAACGCCGCACGTCGCGGGGTCGCCTGTCGCGCCCTGATGGATTCGCTCGGCAGCCGTCCGTTTTTCCGAAGCAGCGCCATCGGTCGCCTGCGCGACGCCGGCATCGAGATCGTCGAGGTCCTTCCGGTCAACCCGCTGCGCGCCCTGTTCGTCCGCCTCGATCTGCGCGACCATCGCAAGATTGCCGTCATCGACCGCGGCATCGCCTACACCGGCAGCATGAACATTGCCGACCCGCGCTTCTTCAAACAGGACGCGGGAGTCGGCGAATGGGTCGATGCCATGGTCCGCATCGAAGGGCCGGCGGCCTGGGCGCTCGAAGCAGTGTCCCTGTCATTGACCGCGCTGCAGACGGGTGGAGACTTTGCGCCGCCGGAGCCACCGGCGCTGGCGCAGGTCGGCAACAGCCGGGTACAGATTTTCCCCTCGGGGCCGCAGTCGTCAGTGCGGCACATCGAAGCGCTGCTGCTCACGGCGATCTACGCCGCGAGACGCGAAATTGTCCTGACCACCCCCTATTTCGTTCCCAGCGAGCCCTTGCTGACCGCGCTGCGCTCGGCTGCCGTGCGCGGTGTGCGGGTGATCCTGATCGTTCCGGCGAAAGTAGACTCCTTGCTCGTCCGCTACGCCAGCGATGCGTACAAGGACGACCTGCTGGCGGCAGGCATCACCATTCTGCAGTTCGGCGACGGCCTGCTGCACACCAAGAGCATGGTCATCGACGAGCAGATGAGCATTTTCGGAACCGTCAACTTCGATCTGCGCAGCTTTGAACTCAACTTCGAGGTCTCGCTGATTGCCTTCGACCGTCAGTTTTCCAGCGAAGTGCGCGAATTGCAGCGCCAGTACGAATCGCGGTCGGCGGCGCTGCTGCTTGACCAATGGTGCGCGCGGCCGCACTGGCGGCGACTGCTCGAAAACGCCGTGCAGGTGATGAGCCCCCTCCTTTGAACGGTGGCCGCTTTGTGTCGGTCACCGTCTTCCGGACTGGCCGTCGATACTCGCGGCTCGCTTGTCCAGGTCCTCTATGAAATTCGTCGCCAGCGCGATCTCGCGCAGGAAGCACGTCAAACCTGCAATCAGCGCCAGCATCGCGGCAATGAACAGTCCGGCAATCGTGCGTGACAACTCGACCTGCAGTTCCGCGCCGACAAACAGCGCGACGACGACCAGGCAAACCAGCAGATCACAGGCGGTACACAGCGAGATCGCCCAGTGGATCATGCGGGCGCGGCGTGAGAGCGAGAGGATCGTCGACAGCGTTTGCGCACGTTCCGTCGCCGACAAGTCCGAGACCAGACTTTTCTCGAGCACGTGAAAACGGTCGATCACCCGCCCTAGCCGATTTGCAAGTACGCCAAGCAAAGCGCCGACGCCGGCCAGCAGGAAGACCGGCGCGACGGCGAGCTGGATCACCTGCGCAACGGATGAAACCTGACTCGGCAGTTGCATCATGGCGGGAGACTCTTGCGACAGTCCTCCGGTCCGTATCGACGCGACCCGCGCGCCCGCGCCGTCCGACAGAGCGAGCGCAGCAGGCGCTGCAGTCGGGGCGACGTCAGTGGGTGACGACGTTCGGACCGGAAACGCTGTCCGGCGCGGCGGCTACCACCGCCGGCGCGACCGGTTCCTCGGCGGCAGCCGGCGTCGGCTTGTGTTCGAGCGCGTGTTCGAGCACCTGGTCGATCCACCGGACCGGAATGATCTCCAGTTTGTTCTTGATGTTGTCCGGAATTTCCGCCAGATCCCTGACGTTCTCCTCGGGAATCAAGACTCTCGCCAGACCTCCGCGGACCGCAGCCAGGAGCTTTTCCTTCAGGCCACCGATCGGCAACACTTCGCCACGCAGGGTGATCTCGCCAGTCATGGCAACATCGCAGCAGACCGGAATGCCGGTAAGAACGGAAACCAGCGCCGTGCAGATGCCGATTCCCGCGGATGGACCGTCTTTCGGGATGGCGCCCTCCGGCAAATGGATGTGGATGTCGCTCTTCTGGTAGAAATCGTGGTCGATACCGAGTGACTGAGCACGCTTGCGCACTACCGACAGCGCTGCCTGAACCGATTCCTGCATGACCTCGCCAAGCTTGCCCGTGGTCGTCGTCTTGCCCTTGCCGGGCAGGACGACCGACTCGATGGTCAGCAGCTCGCCGCCAACCTCGGTCCATGCCAGACCCGTTACCTGCCCCACCTGGTTCTCGCGCTCGGCGACGCCGAAATTGAAACGCCGCACGCCGAGGAACTTGTCGAGATTACGTGCGCTGACGGCGACCTTTCCCTGCGTCTTGCGCAGCAGCAGCGTCTTCACCACCTTGCGGCAGATTTTCGAGATGTCGCGTTCGAGCGACCGCACTCCGGCCTCGCGCGTGTAGTAACGGACGATGTCGCGCAGGGCGCTCTCCGCCACGGTCAGCTCGGTGACTTTCAGGCCATTGTTCTTCATCTGCTTGGGTAGCAGGTAACGCTGCGCGATGTTGACCTTCTCGTCTTCCGTGTAACCCGAGAGGCGGATCACTTCCATGCGGTCGAGCAGTGGCGCTGGAATGTTCAGCGTGTTGGCGGTGGCGACGAACATCACTTCCGAGAGATCGTACTCGACTTCCACGTAGTGATCGACGAAGGTCGAGTTCTGCTCCGGATCAAGCACTTCCAGCAACGCCGAGCTCGGATCTCCACGGAAATCCTGACCCATCTTGTCTACTTCGTCGAGCAGGAAGAGCGGGTTCCGGACGCCGATCTTGCTCATGTTCTGCAGGATCTTGCCGGGCATCGAGCCGATATAGGTGCGGCGATGGCCGCGGATCTCCGCCTCGTCGCGCACTCCGCCGAGACTCATGCGCACGAACTTGCGGCCCGTCGCCCGGGCGATCGACTGCCCAAGCGAAGTCTTGCCGACACCCGGCGGCCCCACCAGACAAAGGATCGGCGCCTTGAGCCGGTCTACCCGCTGCTGCACCGCGAGATACTCGATGATGCGCTCCTTGACCTTTTCCAGACCCCAGTGATCAGCATCGAGGATCTTCCCGGCTGCCGCGAGATCCTTGCTGATGCGCGTGCGCTTGCGCCATGGCAGAGCGATCAGCGTTTCGATGAAGTTGCGGACAACTGTCGCCTCAGCCGACATCGGGGACATCAGCCTGAGCTTGCGAAACTCCGCCTGCGCCTTGGCAAGCCCTTCCCTGCTCATGCCGGCTGCCTTGACCTTCTTGTCGAGTTCATCAAGGTCGGCGCCCTCCTCTCCCTCGCCAAGCTCCTTCTGGATCGCCTTGACCTGTTCGTTGAGGTAATACTCGCGCTGGCTCTTCTCCATCTGGCGCTTGACCCGACCCCGAATGCGCTTTTCCACCTGCAGGATGTCGATTTCGGACTCGAGCTGTGCCAGCAGACGCTCGATCCGCGCGCGGATGTCGAACATCTCGAGGATTTCCTGCTTCTGCTCGAGCTTCACGGGCAGATGCGCGGCAATGGTATCGGCCAGCCGCCCGGCATCCTCGATGCCGACGATCGAAGTCAGGATTTCCGGCGGAATTTTCTTGTTCAGCTTGACATACTGGTCGAACTGGGCGATCACTGCACGCCGCAGCGCCTCGACTTCGTGATTGATCCCTTCGTCGGCAAGAACCGGTCGCGCGCCCGCGAAGAACATCTGCTGGCGGGCTTCGATCGCCTCCAGGCGAGCTCGCTGGGAACCTTCGACCAGGACCTTGACCGTACCATCCGGCAGCTTCAACATCTGCAGGATGTTTGCCACACAGCCTACGGCATACAGGTCGTCGGCTTCCGGATCGTCTTTCACCGCCGACTTCTGCGCCACCAGGAGAATGCTCTTGCCTGCTTCCATCGCCACTTCGAGCGCCTTGATCGACTTTGGCCGCCCGACGAAGAGCGGAATCACCATGTGCGGAAAGACGACTACATCGCGCAGGGGCAGCAGCGGAAGCTCGACGGGTTCGACAGACAACTTCGGAGTTGCAGACATTGATTGTGCCCTTTAGGTAATAGTCCATGCGAGAAGATTGTGGCATGAACCCGCATTTCAAGCCGCGCTGGAGGCGGCCAGCACATCGTCAGTTGCCGCCGGAGACCTTCGGCTGGTCAGCGTAAATCAGGAGTGGCTCGGCATCACCGACGATTACGTTCTCGTCGACGACGACCTCTGAGACATTCTCCATACCAGGAAGTTCGTACATGGTATCGAGCAGTACCGCCTCGAGAATCGAGCGCAGGCCGCGAGCCCCGGTCTTGCGTTCGAGCGCCTTGCGGGCAACCGCCATCATTGCCGCCGGACGGATTTCCAGCGCCACGCCTTCCATCGCGAACAACTTCTGGTACTGCTTGACGAGCGCATTCTTGGGCTCGACGAGGATCTGCACCAGTGCCGTGCTCGACAGTTCCTCGAGCGTTGCCACCACCGGCAGACGCCCGATCAGTTCGGGAATCAGGCCGAACTTGATCAGGTCCTCGGGCTCGACGCTGCGCAGCACCTCGCCGGTCGCCTTCTTGTTGTCCTTGCTTTTGACCTCGGCGCCAAAACCGATGCCGCCACGTTCGGAGCGACTGCGAATGACCTTTTCCAGTCCGTCGAACGCGCCACCGCAGATGAACAGGATGTTGGTCGTATCGACCTGCACGAAATCCTGATTGGGATGCTTTCGCCCGCCCTGCGGCGGTACGGACGCCACCGTGCCCTCGATCAGTTTGAGCAGCGCCTGCTGTACGCCCTCCCCCGAGACGTCGCGGGTAATCGACGGATTGTCCGACTTGCGCGAAATCTTGTCGATTTCGTCGATGTAGACGATGCCGCGTTGCGCTTTCTCGGTATCGTAGTCTGCCTTCTGCAGCAACTTTTGGATGATGTTCTCGACGTCCTCGCCGACGTAACCGGCTTCCGTCAGGGTGGTCGCGTCGGCCATCACGAAGGGCACGTCGAGCATGCGCGCCAGCGTTTGCGCGAGCAGTGTCTTGCCCGATCCGGTCGGACCGATGAGCAGGATATTGCTCTTGGCGAGTTCGACGTCGTCGCCGGACTTGCCGAAGTGGCGGAGCCGCTTGTAATGATTGTAGACGGCGACCGACAGGATGCGCTTGGCCGTCTCCTGCCCGATCACGTATTGGTCGAGCAGTGCCGCGATTTCCTTCGGAGTCGGCAGGTCGTTGTTTGCCCCCTTGCCCCCTTGCTCGCCGGAGATCTCGTCGCGAACGATGTCGTTGCACAGTTCGATGCATTCGTCGCAGATGAAGACCGACGGCCCGGCAATGAGCTTCTTCACCTCATGCTGGCTCTTGCCGCAGAACGAGCAGTAGAGGAGTTTTTCCGTACCACTTTTCTTTTCCGACATGTCGTGCTACCTCTATCTCAAGACCTGCGTACCCTGACCGGCTACGCCGTCAAAGCGCCTCCCGATTGGCCAGCACCTTGTCGATCAGACCATATTCTGCCGCTTCCTGCGCCGAAAGGAAATTGTCGCGATCGGTGTCGCGCTCGATGCGTTCGATCGACTGACCGGTGTGATGTGCCATCAGTTCGTTCAGCTTGGCACGCAGAGAAAGGATTTCCTTGGCGTGAATCGCGATGTCCGACGCCTGCCCCTGGAACCCCCCCATCGGCTGATGGATCATGACGCGAGAATTGGGAAGGGCAAAGCGCTTGCCGCGGGCTCCCGCGGCAAGGAGAAAGGCACCCATCGAGCAGGCCTGCCCCATGCACAGGGTCGACACGTCGGGTTTGATGAACTGCATCGTGTCGTAGATAGACAGCCCGGCAGACACCGAGCCGCCTGGCGAATTGATGTAGAAGTGCACCTCCTTGTCCGGATTCTCGGCTTCCAGAAAGAGCAGTTGCGCGACCACCAGATTGGCGGTCACATCGTTCACCGGGCCCACCAGGAAAATGACCCGTTCCTTGAGGAGTCTTGAGTAGATGTCGTAGGCGCGCTCGCCACGACCGCTCTGCTCGATAACCATCGGCACCAGGCCCAGCGCCTGCGGATTCCAGCCGGCAGCGTCTTCAATGCCCATTTCGTTTCCTTTGCAAGGGGAATCGCCCATGTTCAGGACTGTTGCCCCATCAGTTCGGCAAAGGCGATCGGTTTGTCAACCACCTTCGCCTGCGCCAGAACCCACTGCACCACGTTCGCCTCCATCGCCGCGCCTTCGAAATCGTTCAGGCGCTCGGGCTGGGCGTAGTGCCAGCGGACGACCTCGTCCGGCTGATCGTAACTCAGCGCCGCCTCCTGAACCAAGGCCTTGACCTGCTCGGGCTTCGCCTGCAAGCCCTGCTGCTTGACGATCTCGGCAAGAATCAGGCCGAGACTGACACGACGTCGGGCCTGATCCGAGAACCATTCCGGCTGCATCGGCAAATCCTTCACCTTCATCCCGCGCTGCTCCATGTCCTGGCGCGCGAGTTGCATCAGGCGCTCGATCTCCCGCTGGACCAGGGCGCCCGGCACCTCGACGGCATTCGCCTGGAGCAGCGCATCCATCACCTGCGCCGTGACTTTTGCCTGCAGGCGCCGCTTCACCTCACGCGTGAGGTTGCCTTCGATTTCGTCGCGCATCTTCACGAGATCGCCGTCCTCGATGCCGAGCGCCTTGGCAAATTCACCATCGATTTCGGGCAACACCGGTTCGCCGACTTCCTTGACCGTGATCTCGAAAGTCACCGATTGGCCGGCCAGTTCCTTGGAAAAGTACTCGGTGGGAAAGGTCATGTCGAAAGACTTGGCTTCGCCGGGACTGGTCCCGATGACCGCGTTCTCGAAGTCCGAGAGCATCTTGCCTTCGCCGAGCACGAAACGGTAATCCTTGCCTTGCCCACCGGCGAACGGTTCACCATCCTTCTTGCCGAGGAAGTCGATGCTCACCCGGTCCGCATTGGCGGCTGCGCGGTCGACCAACTCGTAGCGCATGCGCTGCTTGCGGAGAATCTCGATGGTGTTGTCGACTTCGGTCGCCCCGATTTCGAGAACCGGGCGTTCAATTTCCACTCCCGCCAGGTCGCTCAGGGCAATCTCGGGATACACCTCGAAGACTGCCGAGAATTTGAGGTGTGTCGCACTGTCGCTGTCGGTCGCCTCGATCCTGGGAGAGCCAGCCACGCGCAGATTCTGCTCGATGACTGCGTCGCTGAAGAGTTGGCCGAGAGCCTCGGTCAACGCCTCGTGACGGGCCTGGTCGCCATATTGCTGCCTGACGATGTTGGCCGGCACCTTGCCCGGGCGGAAACCCGGCATCTTCATGTTTCTGGCGAGCCGCCTCAGGCGCTGGTCAACGTCCTTGTCGAAATCGGCAATCGCGACCGACAGATCAAGACGCCGCTCCAGCGCGCTGGCGACGGGTTCCTCAGTGGTAGCAGCATTCGTTTCCATTAAGAATCCTTGTGATACGGGCGGAAAACTGGCGGGAACCTGGCTCGGCCGACAGACTCACGGCCTGCAGACCACGCTCCGCCGACAATCAGATCGAAAGCGCGAAAATCGGCGATGTCGGCCAACGCTCGTGCTCGGCAGGCTGCGCAATATCGAAACCGCGCCTTCGGAGCTGTTGCGAAACTCCTGCAGGTCGCTCGCTGGATCGTCGCTACCCGCGCCAGTTTCGTCTGCCACTCGGCATGCCGCTTCTTCGCGCACGGAAAGCACCAAATCTTACAGCAATACTTGCCGGCTCGAAACACTCATCCTCACCACCAAGTATTTGACCATGGCTAAGCAGTTGATTTGTTTGTGGCAGATAGATTATCAGCGAAATGCTCGCGAGAGGGCGTAACGAACATTGCCGCGTTTCTTCGTCCGACCGGCTGCCGCCTGAGTCAGCAGTATTGGCTCCCCGGACTCGCCCGCGCCGGTCGCGCTTCGCCAGCGCGCCATGCACGATGCGGCGCGCTGCGCAGCAACGGCGAAATGTCGTATCGTGGCATCTTGAGCAAACGTTTGCTGTCCAAGAGTCCTGTAGCCAGGACGGTCGACTGTAAGGGATCGCCCCTGCTGCTCGACCAGGATGATCCACCGGAGAAAATCCATGCACGCCACGCTTCCTCTTCTCGCGACCACCACCTTTCCGGCGTTGCGCCGCCGTTCGGTCGAAACCCTGCAGGTCAATCTCGGCTATCGCTGCAATCAAAGTTGCGTGCATTGCCACGTCAATGCGGGACCGCAGCGCAAGGAGGAAATGACCGCCGAAACCGTCGACGCGGTACTCGCCTTCGTTGCCGCCAGCCCCGAAGTCGGCGCGCTCGACCTCACCGGTGGCGCCCCCGAGCTGAACCCGCACTTCCGCCGCCTGGTCGTTGCCGCGCGCGCGCGCGGCCTGCGCGTGATCGATCGCTGCAACCTGACGATCCTGGAAGAGAGCGGGCAGGAGGACCTCGCGGACTTTCTCGCTGCGCACCGCGTGGAGGTGGTCGCCTCACTGCCGTGCTACCTCGAAGAGAACGTGGACCAGCAGCGCGGCACGGGCACTTTCACCGCCAGCATCCGCGGCTTGCGCCGCCTGAACGCACTCGGTTTCGGCAAGCCGACGACCGGCCTGATCCTGAACCTGGTCTACAACCCGCTGGGAGCATCGCTACCGCCGCCACAGGAGCCGCTTGCCGCCGCCTATCGCGAACACCTCGGGCGAGAATTCGGAATCGTCTTCAACCAGTTGTTCACCCTGACCAACATGCCGATTCAGCGCTTCGGATCGATGCTGATTTCGAAGGGGCAGTTCAACGCGTACCTGCAGTTGTTGCGCAACGCGCACCGCGACGAGAACGTCGAACGGGTGATGTGCCGCAATCTGCTCTCGGTCGATTGGCAGGGTTACCTGTACGACTGCGACTTCAATCAGCAACTGGGATTGCCGATTGCCGGCACCGGGCGACAGCGTCTGCACCTCACTGACGCCAGCGCGTCACTGCTCGCCGACCGGACGATCCAGGTCGCCGAGCATTGCTACGGATGCACCGCCGGACAGGGATCGAGTTGCGGCGGCGCGCTCGGCAACGAGACCGCTGCGGCGCCGGTCTGCGGCACCTGACGGGTGCCGGCGAGCATCCGCACATTGCCCACGACAGCCAAGGAAACGAGCATGAATGACACGCATCTCGCCGGAATCGAAGCCTGTGTCTTCGACGCCTACGGCACTCTCTTCGACTTCAACAGCGCCGCGTCTGCCGCCAGTGACGAGCTCGGCGAAGACTGGCAGCGCCTTTCCGACCTGTGGCGGCAGAAACAGCTGCAATACACCTGGCTGCGAGGGCTCGCCGCCCGCCATGCAGATTTCTGGCAGGTCACCGCCGACGCGCTGGATTACGCTCTCGCCGCCCTCGCCATCGATCGGCCCGGACTGCGCACACGGCTGCTCGAGCTCTACCTTCATCTCGGCTGCTACCCGGAAGTTTCCGAAACGCTGCGCAGGTTGCGAGCAGGCGGGCTGAAATTGGCGATCCTGTCGAACGGCACGCCGGCGATGTTGGCCGCAGTGGTCAGTCATTGCGGATTGACCGAAGTCTTCGACGCCGTGCTCTCGGTCGAGGAAGTCGGCGTCTTCAAACCCAACCCGGCGGTTTATCGGCTGGCCTGCGATCGCCTGGGCATCGCCCCGGAAGCGAATTGCTTTCTCTCGTCTAACGCCTGGGACGCCTATTCGGCCAAGGCATTCGGCCTGCGGGTCGTGTGGTGCAATCGCTTCGGGCAGCCGCCCGAGCGAATTCCCGCAACGCCAGACTGCGAGGTCGCCGAGCTTGCGGCACTGCCGGCGATCGTGTTGCCGGCACGTACCGGATAGCTTCGAAGCGGAACGCGAGGCAGGTCAGGGAAAGCCGTATGCACATCTCGACCATCGGCCGACAGCGATGAATGCCCGGCGCATCGTGTTGCTGGCAGTCCTGGCCGCGCTGCTGCTCGCCGCCTTTACCCTCGACTTCGAGCGCTTTCTGCGTCTCGACTACGTCAAGAGTCGGCAAGCGGCGATCGAGGCGTGGCGAGCGTCGCAGCCGATTGCCGCGGCGCTGGTCTATTTTGCCGCCTATGTCGCGGTAACTGGCCTCTCGCTGCCAGGCGCGGCCGTCATGACCCTGCTCGGCGGCGCCGTTTTCGGTCTCTGGTGGGGTCTGTTGCTGGTTTCCTTCGCCTCGTCGCTGGGCGCCACCCTCGCCTTCCTCGCTTCGCGCTTTCTGCTACGCGAATGGGTACAGAAGCGCTTTGGCGACCGCCTTCGGTCAGTCAACGCCGGCATCGAGAAGGATGGTGGCTTCTATCTGTTCACCCTGCGCCTGGTGCCGGTGTTCCCGTTCTTCGTGATCAACCTGCTGATGGGCCTGACACCGCTCAGGACACGCACCTTCTACTGGGTCAGCCAGCTCGGCATGCTCGCCGGCACGCTGGTGTACGTGAACGCCGGGCAGCAATTGGCGAAGCTCGAATCCCTCGCCGGCATCCTGTCGCCGGCGCTGCTTGCCTCCTTCATTCTCCTCGGCATTTTTCCCCTGCTGGCGAAGAAAGTCGTCGATACGCTGGCAACGAGGAAAGTGTATGCCGGCTGGCAGCGACCGGTGCGTTACGACCGCAACCTGATCGTCATCGGCGCCGGTTCGGCGGGATTGGTGACTGCCTACATCGCTGCGGCGGTCAAGGCGAAAGTGACGCTGATCGAAAGGAACAGACTCGGAGGCGACTGTCTGAACACCGGTTGCGTGCCGTCGAAAGCACTGATCCGCTCGGCCCGGCTGCTCTCGCACCTGCATCGCTCCGCCGAGTTCGGCATTCGCAGCGCGTGTGCCGAGTTCGATTTTGCCGAAGTGATGGAACGGGTGCAGCGGGTGATCAGGACGATCGAGCCGCACGATTCCAGCGAGCGCTATGCCGGGCTCGGCGTCGAGGTCATCGAAGGCACAGCCAAGCTTGTTTCCCCATGGGAGGTCGATATCGTCCGCAAGAGCGGCGACAGGAAGCGTTTGAGCGCGCGCAGCATCGTCATCGCCGCCGGCGCTCGTCCCTTCGTGCCGCCGATCCCGGGTATCGAGCGGGTTGGCTATCTGACCTCAGATGACGTCTGGGAACTGCGAGCGCTGCCGCGTCGGCTGCTGGTCCTGGGGGGAGGACCGATCGGCTGCGAATTGACCCAGGCCTTCGCCCGCCTCGGCGCCGCGGTGACGCTGGTCGAAATGGCGTCGCGTGTGCTGGTCCGCGAAGACCCGGAGGTATCGGAAGCCGTTCAGCGCCGCTTCGGCACCGATGGCATCGCCGTGCTCGTCGATCATCGGGCGCAGGCGTTCGTGATCGACCACGGCGAAAAGATCCTGATCGCCGAACACGCCGGGAAGGAAGTACGCATTGCCTTCGATGCCGTGCTGGTCGCCGTCGGCCGGATCGCCAACGTTACCGGCTACGGTCTGGAGGAACTCGGCATCGCCGCCCCGCGGACGATCGAGACGAATGCTTTCCTGCAAACCAGATACCCGAACATCTACGCCGCGGGCGATGTGGCCGGCCCCTTCCAGTTCACCCACGCGGCCGCCCATCAGGCCTGGTACGCGGCAGTCAATGCGCTCTTCGACCCTTTCCGCAAGTTCCGCGTCGACTACTCGCTGATTCCCGCGGCAACCTTCGTCGACCCCGAGGTGGCGCGCGTCGGCATCAACGAGAGCGAAGCTCGCGCGCGCAACATTCCCTACGAAGTCACGCGCTACGGAATCGACGACCTCGATCGGGCAATCACCGACGGCGAAGCGGATGGCTTCATCAAGGTGCTCACGGTACCCGGCAAGGACCGCATTCTCGGCGTCACCCTCGTCGGCGAACACGCCGGCGACCTGATCGCCGAATACGTGCTGGCGATGCGCCACGGCATCGGTTTGAACAGGATTCTCGGCACCATCCACATCTACCCGACCCTCGCCGAGGCCAACAAATACGTTGCCGGCAACTGGAAGAAAGCGCACGCGCCAGAAAAGCTGCTCGCCTGGGTGGCGCGTTTCCATGCCTGGCGTCGCCGCTGAGCGCGCCGGCGCCGGGGCCGCCACGTCGCAGACGATGGATCACGGTACCGGAATGAGCAGGCGCGCGATCTCCACGATGTCCTTTTCCGAGAGAACCCCGGCCGCGGCTTTCAGTTGAAGCGTGTTAGCCAGGAATTGGTACCTGGCTTGCGCCAAGTCCCGTTTGGCGACGAACATCTGGCGCTCGGCGTCGAGCACGTCGCTGTTGGTACGAATTCCGGCTTTCATCCCGCGCAGCGTCCCTTCGCTTGCCACGACGCTGGAATCGACCGCCTTCTGGTACGCCGTCACCTTCGTGCCGCCGGTCTGGACGGCAAGAAACTGACGCTTGACCTCGACCAGAGTGCTGTTGATCACCGCATCAAGTTCGGCTTGAGCTCGCTCGCGGTTGGCGATCGCCTGACTGGTCTGCGCATTCACCCGACCGCCTGCGAACAGGGGAATGTTGACCTGCACGCCCACGGCGTTGATCGAGCTCTTCTGGTTGAGCGTATCGATCGACTGGTTCTCGCCACGCGTGTTCGTCGCAACGAAGTCCACCTGTGGGAAATGTCCGGCGCGATTGCGGTCGACTTCCAGACGTGCGTTTTCGTAAGCCTTCCGCTGTGCGCGAATGTCCGGGTTGTTGTCCTGCGCCAATGTGTACCAATCGTCCAGTTGCGCCGGCTGCACTCCGGTCGGCAGGAAATCCTCGCGCAGCGGCCAGAGATTTCCCGGCCGCGTTCCGGTCATCCCCTCGAGCACGCGCAGCGCCACCGCCAGACCGTCGAGGGCGTCGGCCTGCCCGGCGCGTGCGAGCTGCAGGCGGGAATCGGCTTCGGCAACCTCGGTGACGGTGCCCTCGCCCCCTCTTCTGCGTCGCTCGGCAAGTTCGCGCTGAGCGCCGTAGGCAGTGATCTCCGCATCAGCCAGCGCCAGTTTTTCCATCGCCAGCAGCGCGTCGAAATAGGCACCCGCCAGCTTGACCGCCAGTTCCGCTTCCTTCTTGTCGAATATCGCGTCGCTGTACGCAGCGAGGACGCCTCCCTGCTGGTAGCGCACATAGCTGTCGTAGTTGAACAGCGGCTGGCGCAGGGTCACCACGCTGTACGTATAGCGGTAGTCGAGCTGTTGCGTGACATTGACGATCGTCGATTGACGTTCGCCGGTGTTCTTCGAGTAGGACCCCGAGAACGAGAGATTCGGCAGCAGACCGGCACGACTGATATCGATATTGTATTGCCCGGCATCGCGCTCATGACGGGCCGCCCGGAAGGTCGGATCGTTCTGCCGAGCGGCCTGGTACGCCTCGAGCAGGCCCGCAGAGAACGCGATTGACGAGCACAGCGCCAAAGCGCACCCTGCCAGGCCGACCTGCCAACGCCCCATCGTCATTCCTCGGTCAACGCCGACTTCCAGCGATCCATCAAGGGCTTGAACAGGTAGTTCAGGAGCGTCCGCTCGCCGGTCTTGATGAACACCTCGGCGGGCATTCCGGCCTTGATCTCGTGCGTCTTGAGCTTCTGCATGCCGTCCGCCGTGACCACCACCTGGCCACGATAGTGCGGCGGGATCTTGCCCTGCGGATCGGTCGTCGCGTCGGCAGCGACCTGGACAAACTCACCGGGAATCTGCGGCGTCGTCTTCTGGTTGAAAGCCGGAAAGGTGATTTCGACCGGCGATGCCAGCTTGACCTTGTCGATCAGCGTCGTCGGGATCTGGACGTCGATGCGCAGCGGCTCGTTCTTGGGAACCACATCCATCAACTGCGTGCCTTGCGCGAGCACGCCACCGACCGTATGCACGTTCAGGCCGACGATGATCCCTTCGGACGGAGCGCGCACCTCCGTGTTCGCCAGATCGAACGCCAAACCCTTCAGGCGACTGTCCAGCGAACTCACTTCCTTCTGCGCATCGACGAGATCCTTTTCCACCTCCTTGTCGTACTCCTGCTGGCGCGCCACCAGCCGCATCCGCGTCTCGCCGATGCTTTGCCGGGTACGCCCGAGATTTCCCAGGTCCTCGGAAATCGCCCCGTTTAGCTGCGCCAGAAGCCGTTCCTGCTCCGACAGCCGATTGCGTGGCAGATAGCCGTCGGCCGCGAGGTCGCGCAGACCCTTCAGTTCCTCAAGCAGCAGCCTTGCCTGCTCTTCCTTGGCACGCTTGCTCTCCTCGATCCCCTTGGCTGACGACTGCAGCCCCGCCAGGGTATTGTTCAAGGCTCCGAGTTCGGCCTTCAGGCCGGCCTGTCGCGAGCGCAGAAGCTGCGTCTGCAGCGCCATCGCGCTGGCTGCCCGTGGATCCTCTCGCTCTTTCAGCAGTTCGTCGGGGAAATCGATTTCTGAACGGCCCTGAGCCTCGGCCAGCAGGCGGGCCTCGGCTGCTTTCGTGGCCAGCCATTGCCCGTGTGCCATTTCGTATTGCGAACGGGCGTTCGTCGGATCGAGCCGAACCAGAATGTCGCCGCTGCGCACCTCATCTCCATCCTTCACGAAAATCGCCTGCACCAAGCCAGCGCCGAGGTTCTGGACCGTCTTGCGGTTCCCCGTCACCACCACCTGGCCATTCGCGGGTACCCCCTGATCGAGCGGCGCCAGCGCTGCCCACAGCAGGAAGCCGCCGAAACCGACGGCCAGCACCAGCCAGCCGATCCGGGAAGCACGTTCATGGTTGATGTCGACGCCGGGCAGCGCGGGCTTTCGCTCGGAGACATCGCTCACGTCGGTGATGTCGTCGGCAGTGGATTTTCGCCTGAAAAGTTTGATCGCCATGCTCTTGTCGTCTCAATCAGTGGCCACTCATCGGTGCTGCCGGCAGTCCGCCCGCCGCCTGCATCACCGCCCGTGGCGCCGTGCTCTCGGCACGCGCCTGCGTCCCCGCAGGGCCTGCGCGCAGCGCCGCCAGCACCTGCTCGCGCGGACCGTGCGCCTTCACCGTTCCCTCATGCATGACCAGAATGCTGTCGACCACCGCCAGCGTCGTCAGCCGGTGGGTGATGATCACTACCGTCCGCTGCTGCGCCTTGAGGCGCCGGATCGTTTCCGCCAGAGCGGCTTCGCCCTGATCGTCGAGGTTGGAGTTCGGCTCGTCGAGAACGATCAGCGCCGGATCTCCGTACAGCGCCCGTGCCAGACCGATGCGCTGCTTCTGACCGCCGGAGAGCGCCCTGCCGCCATCGCCCAGCGGCGTGTCGTAGCCTCTGGGAAGCAGCAGAATCAGCTCGTGCACTCCCGCCGCCTGTGCCGCCGCCAAGACCTTCGACGAATCGACCTCGCCGAAACGTGCAATGTTCTCGGCAACCGTTCCGTCGAACAGCTCGATGTCCTGCGGCAGGTAACCCAGATAGGGGCCGAGTTCATCCTTGCTCCACTTGAAAATTTCGGCACCATCCAGGCGAACGGCTCCTGTCAGTGCCGGCCAGACGCCCACCAGCAGACGAGCCAGCGTAGACTTGCCGGACGCGCTCGGGCCGATCACCGCCACGACCTCACCCGCCTTGACCCGGAAATTCACGCTCTTGAGAATCAGAATCTTGCTTCCCGGGGCCGCCGTCGATGCGTTCTCGACGGTCACCTCACCCAAGGGCCGGGGCAGCGGCATCCCGGCAGTGCGAGCAGGATACGCGCGCAACAGCTCGCTCAGCCGGTCGTACGCAGCGCGCGCCGAGACCAGTTGCTTCCAGTTGGCGATCAGCACTTCGAGCGGAGCCAGCGCACGACCGACCAGGATCGACGCCGCGATCATCATGCCGGAAGTCATGTCGCCGTTGATCGCCAGCAGGGCGCCAAAACCCAGCGCCAGCGATTGCATCGAGATCCGCGCGAAACGGGTGACTGCGCTCAGCAGGCCGGCGCGATCGCTGGCCAGCGCCTGCTGCATCAGGAATTTTTCGTGCAGTTTGAACCAACGGCGGCGAATCGCCGGCAACATGCCCAGCGCCTCGATCACCTCGGCATTGCGCAGATGGCTGTTGGCCTGGGCGTTGGCGGCAATCGACAGCCGTTGCGCCTCGCCGAGAGGCCCGGCAGAAATGCGCTCGTTGATTACCGCCAGCGTCACCAGCAGCAGTACGCCGACCATGGCGAAGATGCCCAGGTACACGTGAAAGGCGAAAATCACGATCAGATAGATCGGCATCCATGGCGCATCCGCCAGCGCGATCAGACCGGCACCGGTCAGTGTCTGCCGAATCGACGTGAGGTCGTTGAGTGCCTGCGCCGGGTTATCGCCCGCCTGCCGCAGGTTGCGTTCGAAAGTCGCGTCGAAGACCCGCTGATTGATGTCGAGATCAAGGCGCGCGCCGATCCGCACGAGGACCATCGACCGGATGCGCTCTAGCAGAGACATCAAGGCAAACAGCCCGAGCGTGATCAAAGTGAGCATCAGCAGCGTGGTGAGATTGCGGCTGCCCATCGCCCGGTCATAGATCTGCAGCATGTAGATCGACGGTGTCAGCATCAGAAGATTGATGAAGAAACTGAACGCACCGACCGTCAGGAAAACGCGACGAAATGAAAGGAGCACCAGCTCGAGTTCCGGGCGTTGTTGAGGGGATCTAATCATCCGCTTGCTTTCTCACAAGTTCGTTGCCATCGTGTGGCAAAGGCAAGTCTATCGTCCGCTCGACAGCCGTTCCAGGCACTACGTCACGCCCACATGCACAAGGGCGCTACTGTGACACAAGCTGCCCGCCCGGGAACAGCAACTTTCCAATGGCGATCGCTCGACGCCCGGATATCGCTAGCAGAACATTCAGCCTGAACCTGCCCTTCGTCTTGGGCAGAATCTCCAGCCGTCGAAACGAGAACGCTTCCGCGGCACTGCGCGCCCTTTCGTTCCTGCAGCATCCGCTGGGATGTTCGCGCCGCGGAAACGAACAACCGGCCGGCGGTGGATGACGTGACGCCGCTCACGGCAAGGTTCCTGCGGCATGGCCCGAGTCGGCCAGGCTGCTAGAATTGCCGCTTTGTCACGCTTGCTGGCGACCTGATGGAGCACACCCCGCCACCGTCGATTAGTTCGGATCCCGCTCCGCCCGCGCCGCCGCGGGCCTCGCGGCTGCCGCTGTACCTGGCGCTGGCCTATTCGGTCCTGGTGATCTACGCCAGCCTATATCCTTTCGCCAACTGGCGCGACCGCGGCGTCTCGCCGTTTGCGTTCCTGCACGCAGCATGGCCGCGCTACTGGACGGTTTTCGACCTCGTGGTCAATGTCTTGGCGTACGTGCCGCTCGGATTCCTGTTGACTCTGACGCTGCGCCGCATTCCGGGTGGGCGCTGGGCCGCAGCGATCGTCGCGCTGCTGCTCGGCAGCCTGTTGAGTTTCTGCATGGAAAGCCTGCAGACCTATCTCCCGTCGCGCGTGGCGTCGAGTATCGATCTGGCGTGCAACACGCTCGGCGCGGCGGTCGGCGCGGCGATCGCGTTCTGGCGAGGCAAGCGAATCTTTCGACGGATCGGCCAACTGCAGCAGGCCCTGCTGGCCCCGACTCCGCATGCCGAAATCGGCGTCGTGCTGCTCGGCATCTGGCTACTGACGCAGCTCTCGCCCGAGACCTTGCTCTTCGGGACCGGCGATCTGCGCCACGTGCTCGAACTGACGCCGGCGGTACCCTACGCGGCGCAATCCTTCTTCGTTCTCGAAACCGGCGTCATCGCCTGCAACACGATGGTCGTCGGTCTGTTCGCCCGCACCCTGCTGGCCGACCAGGCGTATCCGCACCTCGTCCTGATCGCCTTTTTCATTCTCGCCCTGGCGACGAGAACGCTGGCCGCGGCCGTGCTGATCACCCCGCAGGACGCACTTGGCTGGCTGACGCCGGGCGCCGAAGTCGGCCTGCTCATCGGCACGCTGCTACTCTCGCTGTCCCTGCTGCTGCCGGCGCAACTGCGCATCGCGCTGGCGGGCGCCGCCCTGATGGCGGGTACCGCGCTGGTCAATCTGACCCCCGGCAATCCCTACTCGGAAGCAGCGCTGGCTGCGTGGCGCCAAGGAAACTTCCTCAACTTCAATGGTCTGACGCGCTGGGTCGCGAGCTTCTGGCCCTTCGTCGCCCTGCCCTATCTGACCGCAGTCGGACGCGCTTCGTAGCCCCGCTCAGCAGCCGTCGAAGTTCCTGCGCGCGTGCATCTGCTGCTCCCAGGCGGCGAGGTCGGGCGCACGTTGATGGATCTCTGCAGCCAGACGCGCTTCCAGTTCTTCCAGCAACGGACGATCGTCACTGCCGATTTCCACTGGGTCGATTCTGTGCAGATGCACGACGAGATCACCGGCGGCCGCCCGCCTCTTGCCCGGAAAGCCGAGGCCGGGAAGACGCCATTCCACCGAACGCGGCAGGCACGCAGGGATTTCCAGGCGGGCGGTACCCGCCAGGGTCGGCACCTCGATGCTGCCGCCGCACAACAGGCGAAAGACGCTCACCGGCACCCGACAATGCAGGTTCTGGCCGTCGAGAACGAACAGCGGATGGACCGCCAGGCGGATTTCGAGGTAGAGATCGCCAGCAATCGCGTCGTGGGCCGCCATTGGTGCCTGCCGCGCGAGGCGCAGGCGCTCGCCTTCGAGCACACCCGCCGGAACGCTGACCGACAGCGTGCGCATCTCCTGGCCCCAGCCGCTGCCGGCACAATCCGGACAGTCGGTCTCGCGCAGATAGCCGCGTCCGGCACAACCGTCGCAGCGACTCGTGCGGCCACCGGCGCGGACCACCCGGCCGCAACCACTGCAACGCGGGCAAGGAACCGAATTCTGGTGCTTCAACCGGCCACTGCTGCGACAAGTGGTACAAGCGACGCGCTGCAACAGTTCTACCGCTTTCCGACATCCCAGCGCCGCCTCCTCGAGCGTCAGCGTCAGGGCCTGCGTCAGGTCGTCGCCAACCTTTCCGCCGCCCTCCGTTTCCGGTACGGTCGACTGTGTCTGCTGCCATTCGGCCAGACGCTCGGCGTCGAGCAGCAGTTCATACGCCGCGTGCACCCGCTTGAACTCGTTGGCGGCAAGCAACGACGGATTGCGATCCGGATGCCAACGCATGGCAAGCCGCCGATACGCCCGCTTGACTTCGTCGAGCGACGCTTCCTGTTGCAGACCGAGAACGGCGAAAGGGTCTTCGCCTGTGATCATGGGAGGCTCACTGGATGGGCAGGGTTGGCTCGGGCGGGAACGCGCGACAAATGAAAACGCGAAACCGACGCAGCAGAGCATTGCATTTTACGCGATCCGCGATCGAAGTCTCCTGCTCGTCTTTCGAATAAGGTATCCATGGCCGGGGGGCGAGAGTTCGCGATTTCGGAATCGGCGGTAGAATCGAAGGCTGCCGCCAGCAACCCAACCCGAGGAGCCAGTTGGTATGAACTATTTCAAGCATCATGTGTTCTTCTGCTGCAACCAGCGTGGTGAGAGCGAAACCTGCTGCAACAACTCCGGCGCGAGCGCCGCGCAGGCCTATGCCAAGGATCGCATCGGCCAGCTACGGCTGAAGGGCGTCGGCAAAGTCCGCATCAACAAGGCAGGCTGCCTCGACCGCTGCGATCTCGGGCCGGTGCTCGTCGTCTATCCGGAAGGCGTCTGGTACAACTACGTCGACAATGAAGACATCGAGGAAATCATCCAGGAGCATCTGGTGCACGGACGGGTGGTCGATCGACTGCGCATCTGAAGCCGCCATCGTCGGGCCGCAGCGATGGCGGCGGCGAATTCAGCGAGAGGAACAGGAAAGCAATGAGACTCCAGGCAGAGCAACTGCTGATCGATGGGCCGGTCGGCAAGATCGATATCACCATCGAAAATCCCGGGGCACCGCGCGGGATCGCGCTGGTTGCGCACCCGCACCCCCTGTTCGGTGGCGGCAATACCAACAAGGTGGTGCAGACGCTGGCGCGCACCTTCACCCATCTCGACTACGTCGCACTGCGTCCCAATTTCCGCGGCGTTGGCGAGACCCAGGGCAAACACGACGAAGGCCGCGGTGAGACCGAAGATCTGCTGGCCGTGCTCGCCGAAGCGAAGTGCCGCTACGGCAATCTGCCGGTCGCCCTGGCCGGCTTCTCTTTCGGCGCCTACGTCCTGACGCGCGTCGCCGAGGCGCTGCTCGCGGCCGGGCACCCGGCACAACGGCTGGTCCTGGTCGGCACCGCCTCGGGTTTCGTCGAAGGCGCGCGCCGCTACCAGACCCGCGCGGTGCCGCGTGACACGATCGTCATTCATGGCTCGGAAGACAGCACCGTGCCCTTGGCAAACGTCATCGAGTGGGCCAAGCCGCTGGAACTGCCGGTGGTCGTCGTTCCCGGCGCAGACCACTTCTTTCACCGCCGCCTGCATGTCATTCGTGAAATCGTCAGCCACGCCTGGCGGCACTGAGCGCGGACAGCAGGCGAGTCAATCGGGCCAGTGCTGGCCATGAGAGCGGCTCAGCGTCGCCCCTCGAACCACAGGTCGCCGAATCGCGCTTCGACGCTCTCGCCGGTATTGTCGGTATCGGCGGCGACCGCGACGCCAGAGATCATCGGCACCGGATCGCCGAAGGCGGCGCGAAAATCGCCGGCGACATCGCGTACCACCTCGCGCCACTCGCCCGCGTGTGTGTTGCCGGAATCGACGACAATCATTCGCACGCGATCGGTATAGGCATTCCAGCCCGATTCCCCGGCCGCTTGCGCTGTTCCCCAAACGTAGCACAGCGCAGCTGCCGGCAGGTCGGCTCCGTACAAGATGCGTGCCGCGACCATTTTCATCCGGTCGCCCATGCTGACGCGCTCGACGGGCAGGTCGAACAGCACGTAGACGCGTGCGGCGTAGTCATCGCCGGCCTTGTGCCGCAGGTCCGAACCGGCAAGTGCATGGGATACCCACCAGCGCCAGTGCAACAGCGGCGTCAACGCCGGGTCGACGCGCAAAGCGACGGCCAGCGTAGACGCCGCGCGGTCCGAAGCCACCCGCAATACGCTGCCGCCCTCCTCCGCCACGAGATCGAAACGGTTCGCCCGCTCGACCGAAGGCAGCGTCCGCTGCGTCCATCCCGCCGGCAGCCTGTTTCCCGGCGGTGCGCTGGAGAACCTCGGCAGTTCGACCACGCGTCTTGCGTCGGCGGCGCTCGACGGCGCCAGGCATGCTGCCGCAGCCAGCGCCGGCAACCCCAGCAGCATTTGAGAGACGCGACGGCGGCGCGGATTCATCGGCACCATTCGGCGAATCCTTCCAGTGTGGCCAGCCGCGCCAGGTCTTCCGGCCGGTCGACATCCCACAGGCGTGGCAGTTCGGCCCAGCGCAGCCCCAGCCCGGCCAGGCGCTGCCGAGTCTGCGCCATCACGCTTCCGCTTCCCCATTCGACACGCTGGAACAGGCTCGGCTGCGGATGACGCAGGCCGACGAGCACGTAACCGCCGTCTTCCGCAGGAATGAACACCGCGTCCTTGCCGCCGTCGTCGAGCAGGTTCCTGGCGGCCACCGCGAGATGCGCCGGCTGCAACGCCGGGCAGTCACTGCCGATCAACAGCAGCGGCCCGGCTTGCGCTGCGAAAGCTGCGGCCATGCGTTCACCGAGGTCCGCTCCGACCTGGGCACGCAGACCAACCGCGCAATGGCGCTGCACGGCGCGAAAGAAACGGTGTTCGGCATCCGGCGCAGCCCAAATCACCACAGGTCCGATCGCCGCCCGCTGCGCCACTCCCAGCGCATGCACTGCCAGCCGCCGTTGCAGCCGCGCTGCGCCGGCCGCGCCGAGGGCAGGAATCAGTCGCGTCTTGGCGGCACCGGCGGCGGGGGCGCGAACGAAAACGGCGATGGCAAGCCGGTCAGCGCCGCGGCGGGCGGTAACCATAGCGGAGGGCCAGTCGTTGCGGGTCGGCGCCGAGGAAGTAGCTCGCCCGCAGTCGCCACATCAGCAGAATCGTGCGCCACACCCCATGCTTCTCCCAGCGTCGCCCGGAAGTGATGACTCGCTCGCCCAGGCAGGCAGGGCGTCCGTACCGCTGCAGCCGCTTCGACAGGGCAATGTCTTCCATCAGTGGCAATTCGGGGTAGCCGCCGACGCCACGGAAGGCGTCGCGACGAACGAAAATCGCCTGATCACCGGTGGCGATCCCGGTCAGTCGCGAGCGCCAGTTCATCATGCGCGCGACGACGCGCAACAGCGGCGAGCGACCGTCGATGCACACGTCGAAGCGGCCCCAGGCCGCGCCGGCCAGGATGGCGCCGCGGATCAGCGCGTCGGCCGCCGCGGGCAGTCGGGTATCCGCGTGCAGAAACAGCAGCACTTCTCCCCGGCTCTCCTTCGCGCCGACATTCATCTGCAGAGCACGGCCACGCGGCGAGGAGAGCAGGCGGTCGGCCAACGGTCCAGCGAGCATCGCAGTGCCGTCACTGCTCCCGCCATCCACCACCAGCACTTCGGCACCACGCAGCCGGAATTCCTGGAGAGTCGCCAACTGGGCGCGGATCGTCGCCGCTTCGTCGAGGACGGGAAGAATCAGTGAAAGGAAGGGCCGGTCGGTATCGGTATTCATCGCCCACGGGCAAACATTCGGCGCCAGTCCTGTCGACGAACCGGCCGAGCTTCGATTCTGGGGCCTGCGCGGCGAACGATCAAGTTCGGCAGCTTTCGTCGGCAGCTTCGGTCGCGCCGCAAGCCGGTGTGGCGGGTCCTTCCGTTTGACTGCCTCGCCCCGGCACCGGATACTTGAAAGAAAGGTTTTGCCAACCGAATTGAGGCAGGAAGCGAGAGGAGATTATGGAGCACGATGGAGGAACACCGCCGACGGATTTCTCCAGGCCTTTTCCGGTGCCGGGAACCGACCTCCAGCCCGAGGATCGCTTCGGGGTGGCGCTGGTCCTCGGCGTCGGCCGCGCACGCCAGGTATTTCGCTGGATCGCGCCGGCGAGTTTCCTCATGGGATCGCCGCCCGACGAGGCCGAGCGCGGCAGTTCCGAGCTGCTGCACGAAGTAAGACTGAGTCGTGGCTACTGGCTCGCCGACACGGCCTGCACGCAAGCCTTTTGGCAGGCGGTCTGGCCGGTGAATCCGAGCCATTTCCCGGATCACCCGCAGAATCCAGTCGAAAACGTGAGCTGGCACGATGCGCAGGGCTTCCTCGCCGAGTTGAACCGCCTGCGGCCAGGGCTGCGCGCCCGCCTGCCAAGCGAGGCCGAATGGGAGTACGCCTGCCGCGCCGGAACGACGACGGCGTTCTCGTTCGGTGACCGGATCACCACCGAGCAGGTGAACTACAACGGGGATTACCCGTGCGCTGGCGGCGAGAAATCCCTTCATCGTCGACGCACGCTACCCGTCGCCTCGCTACCGCCCAACGGCTGGGGTTTGTACGAGATGCACGGCAATGTCTGGGAATGGTGCGTCGACTGGTACGAGCCATACCCGGCGACCAGCCAACTCGACCCGCGCGGGCCGCGCCTCGGCAAGATGCGGGTGCTGCGCGGCGGCACCTGGAGCGATCCGGCGCGCTACGCGCGCTCCGCCAATCGCAGCCGCATCGAACCAGCGTACCGGCCCCTCAGCAGTGGATTCCGGATCGTTCTCGGAGACCACTGACGCCCGCATCTCCTAGACGCAGGAGAGTGGCGAGAGTGCGGAATTTTCCCTTTGCCGGCCAACTCCTGAGGTAGCGATGGGAATACAATCTGTCGCCGATTGACCTTCCAGAGATTGCCCGCCACGATAGCCATGCGTGCGTGTCGTGGAACAGATCGCCAATGGTGGCGGTCAACCGGCTGCTTTGCAACGGCTCGTTCCAGATAGGACATGGACTCGATGAGCATCGAAAACGAAGAACCACCAAAAAAACAAAGGCGCCCGACTTCGAGAAGAACCGTTGCCGCGGCGGCAACGCCAGCCAGCCAGTCCTCGCACGCCGTCCGGGTTGACGAGCGGCCCTTCCTGGTCGGCATCGGCGCCTCGGCCGGCGGCCTGGAAGCACTCAGGATGCTGTTGCCGAGCCTGCCGAAGAATCTTGGGCTGAGCTACGTGGTCGTGCAGCATCTGTCGCCCACCTATCGCAGCATGATGTCGCAGTTGCTTGGCCGCGAGACGACCATGCCGGTCCGAGACATCGAGGACGGCATGTCGCCAGAACCGAATACGGTCTACATCACGCCACCAAACCGCAACCTGACGCTGACGGCAGGCCATTTCCGCCTCGTCGAACCGGCCCGCGAGTCGATGCCGAAGCCGTCGGTTAACCGTTTTTTTGCTTCGCTCGCCGAAGAAGTCGGCGACTCGACGATCGGCATCATCCTTTCCGGAACCGGTTCCGACGGCGCCTCGGGAATCCACGCGATCAAGGCGGCCGGCGGCTTCACGTTTGCCCAGGACCCCGAGTCAGCTAAGTACAATGGCATGCCGCAGTCGGCGATCGACACCGGCAGCGTGGACTGGATCCTCCCGCCCGAGAACATGGGCGCCGAAATCAGCCTGATCGTCCTCAATCGCGGGCTGATCCCGGTCGCGACGCAGGCAGCGAGTGCTCCGGCGACGCTGAAGACCTTGCTCGGCAAGGTGCGCAGCCGCACCAAGGTCGATTTTTCGCAATACAAGGAGCCGACGCTGTGGCGGCGCATCGAGCGGCGCATGGCAGCCAACCACGTCAGCACCTTGCTCGATTACCTGCAGGTGGTCGACCAGACGCCGGTCGAACTCGACAAGCTGTGCAAGGACATCCTGATCTCGGTCACCGCCTTCTTTCGCGACACCGATGCTTTTGCCCGGCTCGAGCGGGTGGTGGCCGATATTCTCGCCAGCAAGCAGCCGGGGGACGACATCCGTGTCTGGGTCGCGGGTTGCGCGACCGGCGAGGAGGCGTATTCGCTGGCCATTCTCTTTTCCGAGCGTCTGGGCGCGTCGTTTGATCAATACCGTCTTCAGATTTTCGCCACCGACATCGACCTCGATGCCATGGCGCTGGCGCGGCGGGGTGTCTATTCGGCGTCGAGCCTGGCGCACATGGACCGCGGCCGGATTCGCGCCAACTTCACGCCGCACGGTGATCGCTACGAAATCAACAAGAACCTGCGCGATGTGGTGATCTTCGCCCGCCAGGATCTGGTCCAGGATCCGCCGTTCCTCCGCCTCGATCTGGTCAGCTGCCGCAATGTGCTGATCTATTTTCAGAGCGAGTTGCAGGCGCGACTGCTCTCGGTTTTCCATTACGCGCTAAATCCGGGCGCCTACCTGTTTCTCGGCAAGTCGGAGGGGATCTTTCAGCAGGAAGCACTTTTCGCCGTGATTGACAAGGATGGTCGCCTGTATCGTCGGCATGGCGTGACGACTCGCCCGCCGCTGCTCCGCACCGAAATGCAACTCCCAGCCGCTGGTCTGAACCAGCACCAGAAGACGAGCAAGCCGACTACCCCGCTCGGTTTCGAGAGCATCCTGCTCGAGGCCGCCGGCCGCTATTTCATTCCGACCAGCATCCTGGTCAACAGCAAGTTCGAAATCCTCCACATTCACGGCGACGCCAGCCGGTTGCTCAACGTATCTGCCGGCCGGCCGGCGTTTGACCTGATCTCGCTGATCCGCCGCGAATTGCGTACCGAGGTGCAGGTCCTGATGCGCCAGGCGCAGGTCAGGCAGACCGTGGCCAACGGCCGTCCCCGGCACATCAAGGCGCTCGACTCCAATCGTGGGCTTCGCCTCTCGATCCATCCGGTTTCGGTGGCTGGCAGCGAGGGTCTGTTCATGGTCAGCATCGAGTGGATCGTGCCGCCGACCGGCAAGAATTCGGTCGAGGACAGCACCACCGTCACCGACAAGGAACTCGAAGACGAACTGGCTGCCACGCGCGAACACTTGCAGACGCTGGTCGAGGAACTGGAAACTTCGAACGAGGAGATGCAGGCGCTGAACGAGGAGATTCAGGCGTCGAACGAGGAGATGCAGGCGTCGAACGAGGAACTCGAGGCGTCCAACGAGGAACTGCAGTCGACCAACGAGGAACTGGCGACGGTCAACGAGGAGTTGCAGATCAAGACCGCCGAGACGCAGGAACTCAACATCGAGCTGGAATGCATCCAGAACAGCGTTGACTACCCCTTGCTGGTGCTTGATCGCAATAGCTGCCTGCAACGCTTCAACAGCGCAGCAGCACGACTCTTCAAGCTCGGGGCGGTACAGGTCGGACGCCCTCTGCGCGAGTTGCCGTTTGCGCAGGAGATGCCGGACCTGGTCGCCGACAGCCAGAAAGTGATCGACACCCAGAACGCGATTGACCGTCAGATCGTCAATGCCAACCGGCGGCACTACGCGCTGCACATCGCGCCACTGTTGCGCGATCCGCAGCGCATCGCCGGGGTGATCCTGCTCTTTGCAGACAACACCAGCCTGTATGAAGTCGAGCGCTCGGCACGCGTAACGCAGGTCAGGCTGCTCGCCGTCATGAACAATTCGGTCTCACTGATGGCGGTCAAGGATCCGTCCGGACGCTACCAGTTTGCCAATCCGAAGTTTGAACAGACCTTCGGCTTTTCCCCCGGAGAGATCATCGGCAAGACGGATCTGCAGGTGTTTCCGCAGGCGGTCTGCGATCACTTCCGCGAGCGCGAGTTGGAAGCGATCCGTCTGCGCAAGGAAATCGAGCGGGAGGAAACGCTGCCGCTGGCCGCCGGCAATTGCCACTTTCTCGCCGTTCGCTTCCCGCTCTTTGACGATGATGGAGCAATCACCGGCATCTGCTTCCAGGCTACCGACATCACCGCCCGCAAGCGCGCCGAGGAGCGCTTGCGACTGTCCGCTCTGGTATTCGAGCGAGCCTCCGAGGGAGTCATGGTAACCGACGCCCAACAGCGGATTCTGACCATCAATGATGCCTTCACCAATCTCACCGGCTTCACCCGGCAGGAGGTCGTCGGCAAGAAGCCGAGCATCCTGCGCTCCGAGAAGACCCCGCCGCAGTTCTACGTCGACATGTGGGAAAAGGTCAACCGTCTCGGCGTCTGGCAAGGCGAGATCTGGAATCACCGCAAGAGCGGTGAGCCCTTTCTCGAATGGTTGTCGATCAATACGGTCAAGGATCAGGACGGCAACGTGGTCAACTACGTCGGGATGTTCAGCGACATCACGAAAGTGCGCGAGTCGCAGCAGCGCGTCGAGTATCTGGCGACACACGATGAACTGACAGGACTGCCCAACCGGGCGCTGTTCAACGACCGGCTGCAACTGGCCCTGGCCCGCGCCGAACGCTCACATGCGAGCATCGGCGTGGTGTTCATCGATCTCGACAACTTCAAGGTGGTGAACGATACCCTTGGCCATGTCACGGGTGACAAGCTGCTCAGGCAGGCGGCGATCCGGCTGCTCGACAGCGTGCGCGCCGAGGACACGGTCGCGCGACTGGGTGGTGACGAGTTTGTCGTCCTGCTCGAGGCGGCCGATCGGCGCGAGGCGACGAGCACCGCAGAACGCGTGCTCAGCGCCTTGAGCGCCAGCTACCAATTCGAAGAGCACGAATGCTTCGTAAGTGCCAGCATCGGCCTGAGCATGTTCCCGGAAGACGCGGCCGACGCCACTACGCTGATGCGCAATGCCGATTCGGCGATGTATCGGGCCAAGGATCACGGCAAGAACGCCTTCCGCTTTTTCACTGCCGATCTCGCCAACCAGGCGACGCGGCGCTTGGCGCTGGAGACCGGACTGCGCCGGGCCATCGAAAGCGGCGAGTTGTTCGTTCATTACCAACCGCAGGTAAATCTCGAAACGCAGCGAGTGATCGGGGCGGAGGCACTGGTGCGCTGGCTGTGCGACGGCGAGGTAGTCGAACCGGTGGTGTTCATTCCGGTGGCCGAGCAGAGCAACCTGATCGTGGCGATCGACGAATGGGTACTCGGTGAAGTCTGCCGGCAGATCGGCGCATGGGACCAGATGGGACTGCCGCCGGTGCGAGTCAGCGTGAACATTTCGGCACGCCACTTCCGCAAGGAAGGAATGGCCGCCGATCTGATGCAGATCATCGACGCGCATGGCGTCCCGCCGCAGCGCTTGTGCATTGAAATCACCGAGAGCGTGCTGATGGATTTCGACCGGGCCCAGCGCATGCTCGCCGAACTGGTCGAATTTGGTCTGACGATCAGCATCGACGACTTCGGCACCGGCTTTTCGTCGCTCTCTTACCTCAAGCGCTTCCCGATTCACGAACTGAAGATCGCCCGCAGCTTCATCGATGGCATCTCGATCAACGCCGACGACCGTGCGATCGGTGCGGCGATCATTGCACTGGCACGGCACCTGGGTATGACCGTCGTTGCCGAGGGCGTCGAGGCATCCGATCAGCACAGCGAACTCGACGCCTCCGGATGCCACAACGGCCAGGGCTATCTCTATGCCTATCCCTTGTCGCCGGACGTGTTCGGCGAGTGGTTGCGCGCCCGCAACCTGCACTGAGCAGTGAGGTCGGGTCGCGGCCACCGCGCCCGACTGCATGTTCCGCGTTGCCGCCGACTGCCGGCAAGCACGCTTTCCAGCCGGTCCCGATCAGTTCATGCGGTCGAACTCGGCGGGGCTATCGTTGCCAGAGCAACCGTCCTCTCCCGCGGCGGCCTCGGCCTCCTCCCTGAGTCGCTGCTCAAGGCTTTCCATCAGTCCGTTGGCGGCGTCCTCGATCATGTCCAGCACCAGATCGAAACCGTGCCCGAGGCCGTAATAGGGATCCGGGACTTCATCGTCGTCGAAGTTCTTCGAATAGCTCATGAACAATCCGAGGCGATCATGCTTGTCCGGAGGACAGATCCGTTTAAGAACCGACAGGTTGTTGTGGTCCATCGCCAGGATCAGGTCAAAGTAGTCCAGATCCTGTGCGGCCACTTTGCGAGCGCGCATGTTCGACAAATCGTACTGGCGAACCGCCGCCGCACGCTGTGTGCGCTGATCCGGTGCTTCGCCGGCATGATAACCGTGCGTACCTGCCGAATCGACCTCGATCCTGTCCTCGAGATTCTTCCGACGCAGGATCCCACGAAAAACCCCTTCGGCCGTCGGCGAGCGACAGATGTTCCCCATGCACACGAATAGAACCTTGATCACTGTTCGCTTTCCCGACGCATTCCCCGAAACCGTTGTTGCCTCGCCCACCGATCAGCCTTCCGCAGCAGACCCGGAGCACTCATCCGCAAGACGGCTACGCCGCAGCCAGCCACAGCGAAGGGTCCATCATCCGTCGAAAAGGTCCTCTTTGCAAGATAGCGTCGGCTGCGAGCCCGCCAGCGAGCTGCGGTTGCGACGGCAGCAGGCCAGCGCTCAACGCGTTCCCGGAGTCGCCTTTGTACGGACTTTCGTACTGCGCAGCGGCTTGTCCGTGGACCGCGAGACGGACTTGTCGACCGGGCGTGACCGGCGCCGGTTCGGCTCGCTGGCGTGCTGGTCGGCATACGGATTTGCCGACACGTTGAACTGGATCTGCAGCGGAGTTCCCTGCAATCGGAAGACCTCGCGAAAGTGATGCTCCAGATAGCGCCGATACGACTCGGGGATCTTGTCCAGCGCATTGCCATGAATCACGACCAGGGGAGGATTGCGGCCGCCCTGGTGCGCATAGCGCAGCTTTGGACGGAACAGACCACTGCGCGGTGGCGCTTGGCGGGCAACGGCGTCGATCAATGCCCGCGTCAGCCTGGGAGTCGGCAGATCGGCAGTCGCCGCCAGGTAGGCGGCGTCGACCGAACGGAAGAGCGCTTCCAGGCCCTGTCCCTTGAGCGCCGAGACATAGTGTAATCGGGCAAAATCGAGGAACGCCAGTCTCCTTTCGAGCGCTCCCTTGATCTGGTCGCGGACATAGGCATCGAGTCCGTCCCACTTGTTCACCGCAATCACCAGTGCGCGGCCGGCTTCGTGGATGAAGCCGCCGATGTGCGCGTCCTGGTCGGCAATGTCCTGCCGCGCGTCGACCACCAGAATCACCACCTGCGCTTCCTCGATCGCTTGCAGCGTCTTGATTACCGAGAACTTCTCGATACTTTCGAAAACCTTGCCGCGACGTCGCAGACCGGCCGTGTCGATCAGCGTGTAGCGGCGGCCGCCGCGTTCGAAATCGACTTCGATGGCATCGCGAGTGGTTCCGGGCTGGTCGAAGGCAATTACCCGATCCTCGCCAAGCAGTGCGTTGACCATCGTGCTCTTGCCGACATTCGGTCGACCGACGATGGCCACCTTGATCACAGTGTCCGCCCCCTGCCCTTCGCTCCCAGCAGCCTCTCCGCCCCCCTTGCCGTAGGGTTCGAGCGCCTGCTCGATCAGGGCGCGCACCCCCTCGCCGTGCGCTGCCGAAATGGCGAAGGGTTCGCCGAGGCCAAGTTCGTGGAAGTCCGCGACGATCAATCCCGGACTCGTTCCCTCGGCCTTGTTCACCGCGACGAAAACCGCGCGTCCCGACCTGCGCAGGCGATCGGCAATTTCCCTGTCGAGCGCCGTTACCCCGCTGCGACCATCGACCACGAAGAGCACGACGTCCGCCTCGTCGATCGCCTGTTCGGTCTGTCGCGCCATGCGGTCCATGACCCCGTCCTTGGCGAGCGGCTCGAAGCCACCGGTGTCGATCACCAGATACGGTTTGCTGCCGAGCCGACCGTGGCCGTAGTGGCGGTCGCGGGTGAGGCCGGGAAAATCGGCGACGAGCGCATTGCGAGTTCCGGTCAGCCGGTTGAACAGTGTCGACTTGCCGACATTGGGTCGCCCGACCAGAACGACGCTGGGTTTCATTGCGATTCGATCGCGAACACGCGTCCGTTGGCAGTCTGTGCGACCAGATCGACACCCAGTCGCTGCAGCGGCGCACGTACCGCGCTGCCGTCGGTCGACACGCGTGCCACGAAGGAACCGTCGTCGCGACTGAGGAAGTGCACGACACCCTGTACGTCGGCAACCACAACGAAACCTCGTATCGGCAGCGGCGCAGTCAGCCGTCTCAGGAAGAGTTTGTCCTGCTTCCAGAGGCTGGCTCCGCTGGCCTTGTCCAGCGCGTGCACGGCCCCCTTGTCGTCGGTGACATAAACGTAGCGGCTGTCGACCCCGATGCCCGCGGCACTGGAGATGTCGCGTGACCAGATCAGGCTGCCGTTGCCCAGGTCGAAGCAGGAAATACGTCCCTGGAACGCTGCGGCACAGATCATCCGGCCGTCGATTACCGGAACGCTGGTGACATCGGCGACACGGTCCAGTTCGGTGGCACCTTTTGGCAGGGCAACCGTCCCTTCCCACAGCGGCGCGCCATTTTCCAGGCTCACGGCAATCAGCTTGCCGCCCGGGAAGCCGGCAAACACATATTTGTCGATGACCACCGGTCCAGCCATTACGCGCAAGGACAACGGCGTGCTCGGGCGTTGATAGACCCACTTGCGCCTGCCCTCGCTCGACTCGTAGGCACTCAGGCGATGATCACCGCCACGCACGATCACCAGGCCGCTGGTGACCGCCGGTGGAGCAACGATCTCGCTGCTCGCCCGCGCCTTCCACAGCAGGTGACCATCGGCTGCGGAAAAGGCAAAAAGTTCCCCCTTGGGTGTACCGACGACGACCATTCGCTCGTCCGCGCCGACCCCACCCGACAACGGCTGCCCGGCCTGGATTCTCCAGACCTGCCGACCATCGTCGAGGCGGAGCACCGTACCATCCCGTGCCGCGACGTAAACCGAGGAGCCAACCACGGCGGGAACGAAAGTATAGTCACCTGCCTTGCCAACATCCGCCGTCCACAGCGCACGGGCATCGGCCACCGCCTGAATCGGTTGCAGTTCGGCCATCTTCGGGCCGCTGCTGCCGGAAAAAGGGTTGAGTGCGTCGAGGGTCGAGCAGCCGGCCGCCAGCAGCGACAGACCGACCACCGCGAGAAGACGATACCTCATGAATGGGGCTCCGCGAGCGCGTCGAGTTTCTGCAGTACCGACTCACGATAGGCCGCGTGCGCCCGCGTGTCCTGCAGCGTATCTCCACCCTTGCCGGCCGCATCTGCCTCGTCCAGCTTGGCCAGTACGGCCTGATAGGCGGCGCGTGCTTCGCCCGTCTTGTCCTGTGCGCTGAGAATGTCGCCACGCATGTCCTGGAAACGGGCGGTGAAAGCGCTGCCCGCGGCAACATCGAGCTGCTTGAGTGCCTCGTCGTACGCCTTCTCGTCGAGCAGCAGGCTCGCCAGCCGCAGGCGGGCCAGATCCCGCAGTTCGTCCTTGCCGTTTTCGACCACCCAGACCAACTGCAGCTTGGCGGTTTTCGCGTCGCCCGTGTCGTTCAGAACCCGGGCAGCCAGCAGGGCAGCGAGCGGTGCGTAGGCGGTACGGGAATACTTCTCGAACAGTTCGCCACTCGCTGCCTTGATCCGCTGCGGATCCTTTTCCGCCACCGCTTTCTGCAGCGCAGCGTATACCTGGCCTGCCTGCGCGGCCTGGCTGCGCTGATACCAGTTCCAGCCCTGCCATGCCGCGAATCCGACCGCGACCGCGGTCACGATAGCGGCCACCAGATTGCCGTATTGTTTCCACCACGCCTTGATTTCGGCGATCTGTTCCTGCTCTTCGAGGTCATAAGTAGCCATTCAGGAGTCATCCCTATCGAGAATCGAATTCATGATTTCGTCGGCCACGACGTCCACGCCGACCCGCTTCTGCTGATTCGGCCGGTCGCCAGTGGTACGCAATGGTTTCAGCGTCACCTCGCCGGCGTCCGCTTCATCGTCACCGATGATCACGGCAAAACTCGCGCCCGAGGCGTCGGCTTTCTTCATCTGCGTCTTGAAGCTGCCGCCTCCGCAATGGAAAAGCACGTCGATGCCACGGTCACGCAGCCCCTCGGCGACGCGCGCTGCCAAGCGTGAAGCATTCGTTCCCTGATGCACGAGGTAGACATCGACTGCCGCCGCCCTGGTCTCGCCCCCGGCCTCGCGAATCAGCGTGATCAGGCGCTCGACACCCATTGCAAAACCGCAGGCCGGCGCAGCCCTGCCACCAAGCTGTTGCAGCAGGCCGTCGTACCGGCCTCCGGCGCAGACCGTCCCCTGCGCCCCCAGACGATCGGTGACCCATTCGAAGACGGTCAGGTTGTAGTAGTCGAGCCCGCGCACCAGGCGCGGATTGATCGTGAACGTCTGACCGGCATCGCGCAGCGCCTGCTGCACTCCCTCGAAATGGGCAAGCGACTCGGCCCCCAGATGATCGGTCAATCGCGGCGCGGCGGCAATCAGCTGCTGCAGATCGGGGTTTTTCGTGTCCAGGATGCGCAGCGGATTGCTGTACAGCCGGCGCCGACCGTCCTCGTCGAGCAATTCGCGGTGCTGCTCGAAATAGGCGATCAACTCGGCCCGGTGCTGGGCACGCTCCGCCGGCTGGCCAAGTGTGTTGAGCTGCAGGCTGATGCCGTCGAGCCCGAGGTCATCCCACAGCCGGGCACCCATCAGGATCTGCTCGGCGTCGATGTCCGGCCCCGAAAAACCGAAGGCTTCGACGCCGACCTGGTGGAACTGCCGGTAGCGCCCTTTCTGCGGCCGCTCGTGGCGAAACATCTGGCCCAGGTAGTACAGCCGTTGCGGCTGCAGCGCAAGCAGACTGTGCTGGATGACGGCGCGCACGCAACCGGCCGTGCCTTCGGGACGCAGCGTCAGGGCTTCGCCGTTTAGACTGTCGACGAAAGAATACATCTCCTTTTCGACAATGTCGGTCACTTCGCCGATGGCGCGCTTGAACAGTGGTGTCGGCTCGACGATCGGCAGACGAATCGGACGGTAGCCATAACTCTTGAGCCAGGAGCGAATCGTCTCCTCGAACATGTCCCAGAATTCGGCTTCGTCCGGCAGGATGTCGTTCATCCCGCGCACCGACTGGATCTTGGGCGTCATCATCGGTCGGCAAGCCTTCTCCGGTAGGTACGGGTCACGTAGGCATCGACAATGGCGGTGAACTCCTCTGCGATGTGCTGACCGCGCAGCGTGGCTGTCTTGACGCCATCCTCGAACACTGGCGCAGCCGGCGCCTCGCCGTTGCCTGGCAGACTGATGCCGATGTTGGCATGCTTGCTCTCACCCGGCCCATTGACCACACAGCCCATCACGGCCAGCGTCATGTTTTCGACGCCGTCATACTCCGTGCGCCAGCGCGGCATGCTCTGGCGCACGTGTTCCTGGATCGACTGCGCAAGTTCCTGAAAGAAAGTGCTGGTCGTCCGGCCGCAGCCCGGGCAGGCGACGACCATCGGCGTGAAAGCGCGCAAACCCATGGTCTGCAGCATCTCCTGCGCGACGACGACTTCCTGCGTGCGCCGGCCACCGGGTTCCGGAGTCAGCGAAACGCGGATGGTGTCGCCGATTCCCTCCTGCAGCAGTACCGCCATCGCCGCCGTGGAGGCGACGATGCCCTTGGAACCCATGCCCGCCTCGGTCAGACCGAGGTGCAAGGGATAATCGCAACGGCGCGAGAGTTCGCGATAGATGGCGATCAGGTCCTGCACGCCGGATACCTTGCACGAGAGAACGATGCGCTCTCCGGGCAGGCCGATCGCCTCGGCGCGGGCAGCGGACTCGAGTGCGGAAGCCACCATCGCCTCGCGCATCACGGCAACCGCATCCCGCGGCTCCGGCCGGCGGGCGTTCTCGTCCATGATTCGCGCCAGCAGATCCTGATCGAGGCTGCCCCAATTCACGCCGATGCGCACCGGTTTCCCATACTTGCAGGCAATCTCGATCATCTGCGCGAACTGCTCGTCGCGCTTGCGTCCGTGGCCAACGTTTCCCGGATTGATGCGGAACTTGGCGAGCGCCTCCGCGCACTCGGGACGCTCGCCAAGCAGGCGATGACCGTTGTAGTGAAAGTCGCCAATCAGCGGTACGTCGACGCCCATGCGATCGAGCTGGGCCCGGATCGGAGCGACGGCGGCCGCAGCCTCGGGGGTGTTGACGGTGATGCGCACCAGTTCCGATCCGGCGCGCGCGAGTTCGGCGCACTGGATCGCCGTTCTTACCACATCGACGGTATCGGTGTTGGTCATCGACTGGACGACGACCGGAGAGCCGCCGCCGACCGTCACCCGACCGATGCTCACGGCACGCGTCCGCCGGCGCACGCTGCCGGGAAGCGGATGGTTCATCGCCCGGCCACCACGTCGCAAGCGCTCATTCCAGCGTCAGCCGGGCGACTTCACCCTTGCTGTGCTGCGTGAGGTCAAGTACTTTGCCCTGATACTCGACCGTCACGTTGGCCGCGTTGCCGACGACCAGAGAGAAAGGCGGCTGTCCCTCGACGACACGCTGGCTGCCTGCCTGGCCCATTTCGGAAAAGACGGTCTGGCCGCGGCCATCGCGGATTTCCACCCAGGCGGGTCTTGCGAAGCTGAGCCGGATGCCGCGAACACCGGCCGCGCTATCCGCAAGTACCGTCGTGTTCGGTGTTGCCAGCACTGTCACAGATTCGCCGGAGGCGGCAGGTGCCGCGGCCGAGATGGCAGCAGCCGGAGCTTGCGCCGGAGCCTGGACAGTGTTGCGGCCAAGCAGCGCCGTCAGCCTTTCCTGCCAGAGCTCCGCCGGCAGATAGAAATAGGCGAGCAGAGCGAGGGCCAGGAGCAGCAAGCCGGCAATGATGGCAAGATGATCACGACGTTCCACCCGCCGGCTGCCGGAGTACGGCAGGCTGGCACTGGTTCCGGCCGATACCTGCAACTGCGCGGTCTGTTGCAGTTGCGCGGCGTCCAGCCCGTGCATCAACTGATCCGAATCGATGCCGAGCAGGCGTGCATAGTTGCGCACGAAGCCACGGATCATGGTGTTGCCGGGCAAGGCAGGCCAGTTCTCGGCCTCGAGCGCTTCCACCTGACGCGGTCCAAGCTTGAGCGCCTGCGCGGCATCGGCGATGCTCAGGTTTCTTGCTTCACGGGCTGCGCGCAGCGATGCACCGACGCCAGCGGCGCCAGATAGCTCGCCGCTCGCCACCGGCTGCCGGGCCGTTTCGCCGACATCCTCTGCAGGCGCTGCCGGATCGGGAGGTACCGGCGGTTCACTCATTCTTCACTCACTCGAAGTTGCCTTTCAGCAGTTCCTGCGCCTCGGGCGACAGCGGGAATCTTCGGCGCAACTGGCTGCCGTACTTCGCTTCCGCCACGCGATCACCGAGTCGACGTTCGATGCGCACCCCCAGCCACAGCGCCTCGGCACTCGGCTCGGTCCGCCGCAGGAGACTCGCCAGTTGCTGCTTGGCCTCGGCCAGATGACCCCGTCGGTAGTTGATGCCAATCAGTTCCAACAGGGCCTGCGCATTGTTCGGCACGATGTGCAGGCTGTGCTGGATATATTCCTCGGCGAGCGCCAGATCGCCAAGCTTGGCGTAGCACGCGCCGGCATTCAGGTACGCCCGCTCGGGGGTCTCGTAGAGCGGGTTCTTGATCGCGCGCTGGAAATAACCGATCGCCTCCTTTTCGCGCCCAATCTGGCAAAGGAACCAGCCGTAGTTGTTATTGATCTCCGGGTCATTGGCATCGAGACTCAAGCCCCGGCGGAAGTCCTGATCGGCGAACGCTATTTCGTGCGCGTGGAAGCCCGCAATTCCGCGCGCCCCGTAGGCCTTGGCATACTCCGGGTCGATGGCGATGGCGATCGACAGCTCCTCGAGTGCCACCGCCAGGTTCCCGTTCTGAAGGTAGAGGGCACCCAGCTCGGTGTGCACCTTGGCGCGGGTACGGGCATCGCGGGGCTTGGTCGGCACGAGTTGCTCGACGGATTCCTCGGGAATCTTCTGTTGGCTCACCGGACTGACGCCTCCCGAGGAGCAGGCCGCGAGGCACAGACCGACAAGTACCGCAACTGCGGCGTGCCTCACAGGCAAACCTCGCTCGCCTCGCGCCGCAGGAAAACGGTTCGCTGCCCGGTCCGCTGCGACCGGTCACGAACCTGTCCGGCCAACTGACCGCAGGCGGCAGCGATATCGTCGCCACGTGTCCTGCGGGTGGTGGTGACCACGCCAGCGGCAAGCAGAATATCGGCGAAACGGCGGATGCGTGGCGCCGGCGAGCGCCGGTAGGGCGAACCGGGGAACGGATTGAAGGGAATCAGATTGAACTTGCACGGCACTCCCCGCGTCAGCGCCAGCAATTCATGTGCCTGCGCGTCGGCATCATTGACGCCGTCGAGCATCACGTATTCGAAGGTGACAAAATCACGCGGAGCCTTCTCGAGATAGCGCTGGCAGGCAGCCAGCAGCTCGCGCAAGGGGTACTTCCGGTTGATCGGCACCAGTTCGTCGCGCAGGCGGTCATTCGGCGCATGCAGGGAAATCGCCAGAGCGACCGCGCACTCATCGCGCAGACGATCGATCGCCGGCACCAGGCCCGAGGTCGACACCGTCACCCGGCGTCGCGACAGGCCATAGGCGTTGTCGTCGAGCAGCACGCGCAGTGCCGTCACGGTATGGTCGAGGTTCGCCAGCGGTTCGCCCATGCCCATCAGAACGACGTTGCTGATCACTCGTTCGCCCTGACCGCCCGCGCGAGGGCGATTGTCCAAGGCATGCCGGACCTGCCACAACTGGCCAATGATCTCGGCCACCGTCAGGTTGCGATTGAAACCCTGCTTGCCGGTCGAGCAGAACGAGCAGTCGAGCGCGCAACCCGCCTGCGTCGAAACGCACAGCGTCCCTCGCTCTTCCTCGGGAATGAATACTGCCTCGACGGCGTTGCCACCGCCGACATCGAACAGAAACTTGCGCGTGCCGTCGTCGGACAGCCTGTCGGCAATCACTGCCGGCGGCTGCACGGTGGCCAGCGTCGCGAGCTTCTCCCGCAGACTCCTGGCGATGTCGGTCATCGCCGCGAAATCGCCCTGCCCGACCTGATGCAGCCAGCGCAGCAACTGTCTGGCGCGAAACGGCTTCTCGCCGTGCTCGGCGAGCAGGGCGGTCAAACCGGCCGCATCGAGATCGAGCAGATTGACGGTCATCGGAAACGCGGTGGCTCCCGACCTAGCGACCGGAATAGACGCTCATGCCCGGAAAGAAGAAGGCGATTTCCACCTTTGCCGTCTCCTCGCCGTCGGAACCATGCACGGCGTTGGCATCGATCGACTCGGCGAAATCGGCGCGGATCGTTCCCGGCTCTGCCTTCTTCGGATCGGTCGCGCCCATCAGCTCGCGGTTCTTGGCGATCGCATTCTCACCTTCGAGTACCTGAATCATGACCGGGCCGGAAATCATGAACGACACCAGATCCTGGAAGAACGGGCGCTCCTTGTGCACCGCGTAGAATGCTCCCGCCTCCTGCGGCGACAGCCAGGCCATGCGGGAGGCGACGATCTTCAGACCGTTGGTTTCGAAGCGGGAGTAGATCTTGCCGATGACGTTCTTGGCGACGGCATCGGGTTTGATGATGGAAAGGGTGCGTTCAATGGCCATGAGTCATTCTCCAGAGGCGTACGGATGAAGAAAACAGCAAGAAATCATATTGCTAGCTACATAACCTTGGAATTATACCAAGACTTGGCAGCAAACGTCGGATCGCCGCGCAAAATGCAGAGCGCGTGTGCGGGTCTCCCCGCACACGCGCCCCGAACCGCTACTGTCGGCGGCAGCTACATCATGCCCAGCGTCTTCGGCAACCAGGTCGACAGGATCGGTATGTAGGTCACGACGACCAGAAAGACCAGCATCGACAGAAGCCATGGCCAGACAGCGACGGTCAGTTCGGTGATGCCCATCTTGGTAATACCGGATGCGACGTAGAGGTTCAGTCCGACCGGCGGGTGGCACATGCCGACCTCCATGTTCACGGTCATCAGGATGCCGAAATGCACCGGATCGATCCCCAGCTTGATGGCAACCGGAAAGAGGATCGGTGCGAAGATGAGCACGATCGACGAGGGCTCCATGAAGTTGCCGGCAAGCAGAAGGATGATGTTCACGGCCAGCAGGAAGGCGATCATCCCCAGCCCGTGCCCGAGCATCCAGTCGGCGAGTGCCTGCGGAATGTTCTCGTTGGTCATGATGAACGAGAAGAGGACGGCGTTGGTGATGATGTAAAGGAGCATCGCCGACATGTTCGCCGAGTTGAGCAACACGCGTGGCACATCTTTCAGTGTCAGGTCCTTGTAGACGAAGACGGCGACGAAGAAGGCGTAGACCGCGCTCATGGCCGCCGCCTCGGTCGGCGTGAACATACCGCTGTAGATGCCGCCCATGACGACGACGATCAGGAACAGACCCCAGACCGATTCGCGGAAAGACTTCACTCGTTCGCCAAAGGACGCCTTGGGCATGCGCGGGTAATCGAACTTCCTTGCGCGATACCAGGTGACCGAACCCAGCGTGATCGCCAGCAGAATTCCCGGGATGACGCCAGCCATGAACAGCGCGCCGACCGAGGTATTGGTGGCGACCGAATACATGACCATCACGATCGACGGCGGAATCAGGATGCCAAGCGCCCCCGAAGTCGTGATCACACCGGCACCGAAGCGGTTCGGGAAGCCGGCACGGACCATCGCCGGCATCAGGATCGAACCGATGGCCACCACGGTCGCCGGCGAAGATCCGGAAACGGCGGCGAAGAGCGCGCAGGCGACCACTCCGGCAAGACCGAGACCGCCATACCAGTGCCCGACGACATCGGTCGCGAACTTGATCATGCGTCGCGCGACGCCACCATGCGTCAGGAAGTTGCCGGCCAGGATGAAGAACGGAATGGCCATGATCTCGAACTTCTCGATGCCCGTGAACAGCTTCAGGGCGACCGATTCGAGCGGCACCTGGGTGAACATGAAGAGGAAGCTGAGAACGGTCAGTCCGAGCGAGATCGAGATCGGCATGCCGGTCAGCATGAGCACCAGCAGGATGACGAAGATGATCGATGCGTTCATGACCGCTCACCTCCGTTGCCCGCCCGGTCCTGCGGATGGCGTTTGCGATAGGTCAGGTCGTGCGGGTGAAGGTTGTCTTCCATCTCGTAGACACCGACCTCTTCGGCGATCGCCACCTCCTCGATCCCGTCGACATGACCGTGATCGTGATGCGGCAGCTCACCGGTCCTGACGAAACTTACCGTCACCTGCAGGAAACGGAAGCACATCAGACTCGACCCGAGCGGAATGGCGCTGTACACGAACCACGTCGGCCACTCCAGATCAGGCGTCGTCGGACCTTCGGGAACATCGACCAGTTCCCATCCCAGCGCGTTATAGAGCGCATAGTGGAAACCGTTCTCCCAAACGAAGTTGGCGCCGAGCGTGCCGACGATCCCGGTGAACAGGGCACCGGCAAGCAGGCCGAAAACGACGAACCTGGCGCGCGTGCGGCCGGACATGCGGTTGATGAGCACGTCGACACCGACATGTATACCGGTGCGCACACCGTACGCCGCGCCAAATTTGGCCATCCACACGAACATGATGATGCACAGTTCCTGTGCCCAGCCAAAGTTGAGCGACAACAGCCAATCCTGCAAGCCGGGAATATCCAAACCCGACAGGTAGCGATGGACGACGGAAGTGAAGATGATCGTCGTCGCCGCTGCCATGAGGAAGGTGATCAGCCATTCCTCGAGGTGATCCAGAAGTTTCATGCAAGAATCTCCCCCATCAGCCTGAAAAAAGGCCCGCCGGGCGTGTCGTCCCAACGGGCCCGCTGCTGTCTGCCGAAATGCTCAGGGCTTGGCCGGGTCGAAGCCGGTTTCCTTGTAAACCGACTGCAGCAGTTCCTTGCCAACGCGTGATTCCATCTTCAGGTGGACCGGCGCCAGGGCCTTCTTGAAAGCCAGACGTTCTTCCGGAGTCAACGCGTAAACCTGCGTTTTCCCGCTCTTCCTGACCGCATCCAGATCCTTGTCGTTCTGCTCCTTCGCGATCTTGTTGGCGTAGGCAGTGGCTTCCTTCATCGCCGTTTCGAGCTGGCCGCGCACATCGGCCGGCAGACCTTCCCAGAACTTCTTGTTGGCGATTACCGCGTAGCCCAGGTAGCCGTGCTCGGTGAGCGCCAGATGCTTCTGCACCTCATACATCTTCTGGGTATACAGATTGGAGATCGGGTTCTCTGCTCCATCGACGACGCCCGTCTGCAGGGCCTGGTAGACTTCGGAGAAGGCCATCACCTGCGGCAAGGCGGAAAGCGCCCGGATCTCCTCTTCCAGCACCTTCGACGACTGGATGCGTATCTTCTTTCCCTTCAGGTCGGCCGGCATCCGGATTGGCGTGTTCGCCGAAAAGGACTTGAAGCCGTTGTCCCAGAATGCCAGACCGACCACACCCTTGGGTTCCAGCTTCTTGAGCAGCGATTGTCCGATCGGGCCTTGCGTGACCTTGTGCAGCTCGGTGTAGTTGTCGAAGATGTAGGGCAGGTCGAACAGTTCGAATTCCTTGACGCCCAGCGGGCCAAACTTGGCCAGCGACGGGGCGAGCATCTGCACGGCGCCGAGCTGCAGCGCCTCCATCTCCTCCTTGTCCTTGTACAGCGTCGAGTTGGCATAGACCTCGACCTTGACCTTACCCTTGGTCAGCTCTCCCGCCCGTTTGGCAAAAAACTCGGCAGCGAGACCCTTGGGAGTGTCATGCGCGACGACATGGCTGAACTTGATCACGATTGGCTGCTGCGCAACAGCCGCCAGGGGCACGGCGGACAGAACGCAGGCGAACAGTCCGGATAGCAGCTTCGAAAACTTCATGTTGTCTCCTCCACGTAGTATTTGCTTTGAAATTGGGACGCAGCCCGAGATGCGGACGCCACTATCACAAAAAAATGCGCCGGCGCCTATTGTGGAAAACCGCAATTCTCACCGGGCGCAAGGCGGGGTCCAGGGGCCACGGTGGCCGCTACCGGTCGCCGGGCGCACCGCGGGCGCCCGGCGGAGAAGTCCGGTAAGATGCGGCGCCATGAAAGAGGCGCCCTCCCGCTACGAGCATCGACCCAAAAGCCGTCGGCAGGCGCCGCTGCGCTGGTCGAACTGGTATCTGTCGATCCTCAAGCTGGCGATAGGCTTGCTGCTGGTGCTGCTGATCACTCTCCTCTGGTTGTTGCACCGCAACGAGATCGACGAGCAGCGGTCGACGATGATTGCCGACGTGCTCTGGCTGGAACAGAGCATTCGTTTTCACCTGGAGGGCAATTCCGAGCAACTGGAGCACCTGGCTCTCGATCTGGCTCGTACGCGAAACCAGGCGGAGCTGTTCGATGTGCGCGCCCGTCACCTGCTCAAGAACGACCCCGAGCTGCGTCAGTTGCTCTGGCTCGATGCCACGGCGCGAGCGGTACAGGGAATGCCGACGCGATCGCTGCCGCGACCGGTCGACGATCCGTCGGAAGAGAATTCGCTCGGTCGCCTGGTCGAACTGGCCCGCCTCGGCAGACCGATCTACAGCGATTCCTACCGCAACGCCGAGGCGACGCAGTTCGAAGTGCATGTGCCGATCTTTGCCTCCGGACACTATCGTGGCACTCTGCTCGGGGTCTATTCGCTCGCCGGCCTGCTCAAACAGCAGGTCCCCTGGTGGTTCGCCGAGAAATACCAGGTGCGCGTGGTCGATGGCAACGGCAGCCTGCTCGCCAGCAAATCGAAGATCGATGCATCGTCGACCGAACTGAACCACTCGGTCAGCCTCGACCCCCCAGGCTACGGCATGGTGCTCCAGGTCACCGCTTACCGCAGCGCGGGCAATCTGGCGCAGACGATGATTGCGACGCTGATCATCGTGCTGGCCGCGGCGGTTTTCTGGAGCCTGTGGGCAGTGCGCGGATCGATCCAGAGGCGGCTGTCGGCAGAACAGGCGCTGCGATCGGAGTACGCCTTCCGCAAGGCAATGGAGGATTCGCTGATGGTCGGCATGCGCGCCCGCGACCTGGACGGGCGCGTCACCTACGCCAACCCGGCTTTTCTGCAGATGGTCGGCTTCAGCGCCGAGGAGTTGATCGGCAGAGAGCCGCCGATGCCCTACTGGGCACCGGAGGAAATGGAACGTACGCTGCAACTGCACAACAAGGTGCTGCAAGGCAGGGCGCCGAACGAGGGCTTCGAAATCCGCCTGATGCGCAAGGACGGCAGCCGTTTCGACGCGCTGATCTACGAAGCGCCGCTGATCGACGCGGATGGCCGTCAGACCGGCTGGATGGGGTCGATCATCGACGTCACGGCGCGCAAGCACGCCGAGGAACTGGCCCGCCAGCAGCAGGAGAAGTTGCAGCTAACCGCCCGCCTGGTGACCATGGGCGAGATGGCATCGACGCTGGCACACGAGCTCAATCAGCCGCTGGCGGCGATCACCAGCTACAACACGGGCTGCCTGAACAAGCTCGAAGCCGGCAATTTCGACCCGACGCAGCTGAGGGAGACGCTCGGTAAACTGGCGTTGCAGGCGCAGCGCGCCGGCCACATCATTCGCCGGGTGCACGACTTCGTGCGCAAGAGCGAGCCCAAGCTCGCCCCGTGCGATCTGGCCGAAGTGATCGACGACAGCATTGGTTTCATCGAGGCGACCGCGCGCCGTCGCGGAGTGCGCATCGTGCGTGAAATCCAGGGCATGCGTCCCGAACTGCCGGCCGACCGGGTGATGCTCGAACAGGTGCTGCTCAATCTGATGCGCAACGGCATCGAAGCGATGAACGACACGCCGGCGGAGCGAAAACGACTGACCATCAAACTCGTGCAGGTAGACACGCAAATGGAAATCCGGGTCATCGATCGCGGTCCAGGAATCGAGCCCGACCTCGTCGACAAGTTTTTTACGCCCCTCTTTTCGACCAAGGCCGACGGCATGGGGATGGGTCTGAACATCTGTCGTTCGATCATCGAATTCCACCATGGCCGCCTATGGGTCGAGCAGGACCCCGAGGGCGGATCGATTTTCGTCGTCACCCTGCCGATCAGCCGTCAATGAGCGCGCACGCATACCTGATCGACGACGACGAGGCAATCCGCGATTCCTTGAGCTGGCTGCTCGAGTCACGCGGTGTCGCCTGCCGCAGTTACGCCTCGGCTGAGGAATTCCTGTCCGCCTGGAACGCTTCGCTCGCCGGTTGCATTCTGCTCGACATCCGCATGGAGGGGATGAGCGGCCCGGAACTCTTCGACGTGCTGAACGAACGCGGCAATCGACTGCCGGTGATCTTTCTGACTGGTCACGGCGACGTGCCGATGGCCGTCTCTGCCATCAAGAAGGGGGCCTTCGATTTTGTCGAGAAGCCCTGCAACGACAATGAACTGGCGAATCGCGTCATCGCGGCGCTGCAACTGGACGCCAGGCAACGCATGGCGGCGTCCGACGCCGATTCGGTCAACACCCTGATCGACCGCCTGAGCACACGTGAGCGGCAGGTCATGGAGCGGATTCTCGCCGGCAAGCTGAACAAGGTGATTGCCGACGAACTGGCGATCAGCATGCGCACGGTCGAAGTCCATCGCGCCAACGTTTTCGAGAAAATGGGGGTGCGGACTGCCGTCGAGCTGGCGCAACTGCTGGCCAGCAGGCGCTGAGTGCGGTCTTGCCGTCGAGCTGCTAGCGTGCGGCCGAGGGCGAAGTGGCCAGCTTCCGGACGGGCATCACGCCCGGCTCGTCCGGCGCGCAGGCGAAAGCGGCATCGACCCCGATCCCGGCGACCCAGACCAATCGCTCACCGCACCAGAGCAGCGGCAGGCGACAGCGCTCCCAGGGCGGTACGGCTGCTTCCTGCAGTAGATTGCGCAGTGTCCGCAGCGGCCGTCGCGGATCGGGTTGCAGGCGTTCGCCCCCTTGCCGACAGCGCAGCTCGACCGGCCCGCTGCCCAGCAACCGGCGGCAGATGCCGTCGCCGACCGTCGGCTGGAAGGAAACCCGATCGACGCCCCATGGCAATTCGTCCTCACCGGACCAGGGAACGGCACCGGTCGGGGCCGCCGGCCGCTGGCGAAGGACATGCAACTGCCCGCGATAGACATGCAGCTCGCCGTCAGCCGTCGACAGACAGGTTTCCGCTGCAGGGCTGGTCATCGCCAGTTGCCGTAATGCCTCGTCCAGCCAGCGGGCATCGGGAGCACGCAGACCGGCCGACGACAGTTCCGTGCGCAACAGGTTGCGGGCTCGCGGCAGGCTCAGGGCGTTGAAGCGGGCAAGATCGATGCGTCCCGCCGCGCCAGCCACGGCCTCCCGATCGATGCGAGCGAGATCGTCCAGCAACTGTGCGGCCTCGGCAAAGTGCCGACCGCTTCGTGCCAACACCGCGGTGGCGCCAGGGAAGCGCTCGGTGATGCACGGCAGCAGCACGTGCCGGATATGATTCCGGCGGTAGCGAGAATCGGTATTGCTCTCGTCCTCGACCCACTGCAGAGCACATTCCTCGGCGTAGCGCGTGATCAGCGTCGCCGGCACCGCGAGCAATGGGCGAATCAGGCGCGGTCCGCCCGCCAGCGGTCGCTCGGCGGGCATTCCGGCGGCGCCCTGGACACCGGCGCCGCGCAAGATCCGGAAGAGAACGGTTTCGGCCTGATCGTCGCGGTGATGCGCCAACGCCAGCCAGTCCGCAGAGCGGCCGGCAAATACCGCGTGCCGCAGTCGGCGGGCGGCGCTTTCCAGGCCCTCCCGGCTGGCGCGCGGCACCTCGACGTATTCCACTTCGAGCGGCACCCCGCTGCGTTCGCAGAAGTCCAAACAGAACGCAGCCCAGGCGTCCGCGCCGGCATTCAGACCATGATGGACATGCACCGCCGACAGCTCGAAAGCTGGCGACGAGGAGCGCAGGCAGGCGAGTGCGTGCAACAGGACGAGGGAATCACGCCCGCCGGACAGACCGACGCACAGGCGCGTGCCGGATATTCGCCGGGTTGCCAGGAACTCGGCAATCGTCCGCCGGATCTGCTCGGCCGCCGGTCTGGCAACGTCAGCGCACGGCCCGCTCTTTGACCCGGCCATAGGCCAGCAGGCGATCGAGGCGCGTCCGATGGAGGTCGGCAGGCGGCAACGCGACGAGTTTCTGCAGCCCCTCCTGGAGCGACTTGCCGAGGTTCTGCGCCATCGCCTGGTGATCACGATGAGCGCCACCGAACGGCTCGTTCACGATGCGGTCGATCAAACCGAGCGCTTTCAATCGCCGCGCCGTGATGCCCATGATCTCCGCGGCATCGCTCGCCTTTTCCGCGCTCTTCCAGAGGATCGACGCACAGCCTTCCGGCGAGATCACGGAATAGGTCGCGTATTGCAGCATCTGGACCTGATCGCCGACGCCGATCGCCAGCGCACCACCCGAGCCACCCTCGCCGATGACGGTCACGATGATCGGCACCTGCAGATCCGCCATGGCGTAGAGGTTGCGTCCGATTGCCTCCGACTGGCCGCGCTCTTCGGCGTCAATACCGGGATAGGCTCCCGGCGTGTCGATGAAGGTCAGCACCGGAATGGCGAATTTCTCCGCCAGGCGCATCAGGCGCAGAGCTTTCCGGTAACCCTCCGGGCGCGGCATGCCGAAGTTGCGGAAAATCTTTTCCTTGGTATCACGCCCCTTCTGATGACCGATCACCATCACCGGATCACCATGGAAACGCGCCAAGCCACCGACGATCGCGTGATCGTCGGCAAACGCGCGATCCCCATGCAGTTCCTCGAAGTCGGTGAAAATCAGACGCAGGTAATCGAGCGTATACGGACGTTGCGGATGACGCGCCACCTGACAGATCTGCCAGGCGGAAAGCTTGCCGTAGATCTCCTTGCGCAGGCCCTCGCTCTTTCGCTGCAGGCGCCTGATTTCATCCGAAAGGTCGACCGCGGAGCCGTCCTGCGCCAGGCGCAGCGCCTCAATCTTGCCTTCGAGGTCGGCGATCGGCTGTTCGAAGTCGAGGAAACTGGTTTTCATCAAGGCCAACCGTGTCTGCAATCCTGCGCATGTCGAAGCGCGCTATTCTAAACCGAAAGGCAGCGCTGCCGCCGTTGTGTCGCACCGGTTCGACCGGCCGGCCGGGCCGCATTCAGTATTCGACGGGGAGCGGATCGAGGCTGCGCCAGAGGTACCAGGTCGCCACCGAACGCCAGGGTCGCCAGCGCTCGCCATGTTCTGCAAGCAGACGCCGGCCCGGACGCTCGCCCTGGCAATAGTGCAAGGCGACCGCCTTTTGCAGGCCGATGTCGTCGAGCGGAAAGACGTCGGGCCGCAACTGATGGAAGATCAGGAACATCTCCGCGGTCCACACGCCGATGCCGCGCACCGCCGTCAGCTCGGCGATGATCTCGGCATCGCTCATCGCCGTCCAGCGATCGACGTGGATCTGGCCACTGGCGAAGTGCTGCGCCAGATCGAACACGTATTCGACCTTGCGCTGCGACAGACCACAGGCGCGCAGCGTTTCGCGCTCGCTCGCCAGGACGGCACGCGGAGTCACCACCGACGACAGGGCGTCCAGCAGGCGCGCCCAGACGCTGTCCGCTGCCTTCACGGAAATCTGCTGCCCCACGATCGAGCGCAGCAGGGTCGCGAAAGCGTCGCCACGCGAAACCAGCGCCATCCCGGCAAAACGCTCGACAAGCCTTGCCAGGACCGGATCGGCCCGTGCCAGTTCCGAGGAAGCCCGCTGCCAGTAGCGCGGGGTCATCGACACATCCCGCCACTCACGATGCCTGGCAGGCAGCGTCTGCCGGGAGCGTTGCCACTGGCGGCGGCCACCGTTGCGCCGCCGCAGACCGGCATATTCCCTAGGCCCTCTTCTTTTCCTTCGCCTTTTCCTTGGCCTTGCGACGACTCGCATCGACTTCTGGTGGGCGATAGACGAGAACCGGAACGCTCGAGTGCGTCAGCACACGATACGTTTCGCTGCCGAGCAGGAGCGACGAAAGACTGCCCCGCCCGTGCTTGGACATGAAGATCAGGTCACAGTTGTGGTCGTCCGCCACGTTGACGATCGCTTCCCATGGCGTGTCGCTGACTACCGACAGAGCCGTGCACTCGACACCGGCATCCTTGCACAGCTTCTTGATGAAGCCCAGATATTCCTTCGACTTTCCTTCCGAGCCCGTCGCCAGACGTTCGAGCACGACCGGTTCCACCAGATCCCCGTCGTTCTCCGTATGCCCTACCGGTTTGGCATACAAGGCCGTGATCGTCGCATTGGCCGCCTTGGCGAAGGCCACCGCGCGCTCGGCGGTGTCCCGGGACAGTTGGCTGCCATCGGTCGGCAGCAAAATATGCTGGAACATTCTTGTTCTCCCACGAGTTGGCGCAATCTACTGCCGTGAAGCGCGCGTGATGATAGCCCAGTTTCATGAAAAACTGCCATTCCGGTGCAAAAAAACGCGATGTATCCTGTTCTGCCTCCATTCCGACAGCTCGCGGCAAAGTGCAGGCGTCCCCGGACGCCTCCTGCGCTCGTTTCGGACCACTATTCCTGCATCGCCATCAGTTCCTTGTCCGCGTAGCGCAAGCGCATTGCCAGCACCTTGGCGAGTTCCTCGACGAGAGTACATGCTAGGCGCTTGTGTTCTTCGCGAAGCATCTGGAACTGCTCGCGTTGAAGCACGAACAACTCGGTGTCTTCGAGCGCCGTCGCGTCGTTGAGCCGGGTCATTTGCGAGAGGAACGCCATGCCGCCGAAGAAGTCACCGCGCCCGTAGGTCAGAGAGTGATGCCCGCCCTCTTCGACGGGGCTTGGCAGCGTGATGCGGACTGCGCCCTTGCGAATCAGGTACAACTCGTTACCCGGGTCGCCAAAGGAATAGACCTTCTCGTCCTTGGCCAGCTCGCGCCGTTCCAAAGCCGCTTCCAGGTCGATCAGGGTTTCTTCCTTGTGATCCTTGAACAGTTCGAGATCCTTCAGTTCGAGTGCCGAGACTTCGGCTGTCGCCGCTTCGCCCTGGCCCTGTCCGAGAATCTGATCTTCCACCCACTCCACCGCATCGTCGAGTTGACCAAACACCTTGACGTGTTCGGTCATCGTCGTGAGTTCCATCTGATCGAAGAACTCGGCGATGTTGCGGCCATTCGGCAGCGTATGCGACAGGCTGCTGAAGATCAGGAAGGCATCGCGTTCGATCAGCGAGTCGCGAATCTGGCTCAGCAGGTGCACCGCAGTGACATCGACCGACTGCACTCGCCGCATATCGAGAATGATGTATCTGCGTTTGCCGAGTTCCGGCTCGAGTGCCGTGTACAGTTGGTCCTTGGTTCCGAAGAAGAGGCCGCCCTGCAGTTCGAGGATGACCGACTGGTAGCCTTCCTTCTCGAGCGTGGCCATGTCCTTGCGCAGGCGAACGCGCTTCGAGAAACGGCTGCCACCGTCCATCTTCCGGCGAATCACGGTGCTGCTCAGTTGCTCACGAATGAACAGGAACATCGCCAGAGCAATGCCGACTCCTGATGCCGCAATCAGACTGTAGCCCACTGCGACTGCGACCACTGCGACGATCACGATGAAGTCGAGCATGGTCCACGGCGACTCGAGCAGATGGAAGCTGTGGCGGTCGATCATGCGGATGCCGACGACGATCAGGATGCCGGCCAGCGCGCCCACCGGAATCCAGGCGATGAAAGCGCCCAAGGCGAGGAACGCGATCAACGACAGAACGCCTTCGACGACCCCGGAGACGCGCGTCTGGCCACCGCTCGCCAGATTGACCAGCGTCGCGCCCATCTGACCGGCACCGGGCATGCCGCCGGCACAGGCGGAAGCGACGTTGCCCAGACCCTGCGCGATGAGTTCGCGATTCGAGTCGTGCCGGCTGCGCGTCAGCGCGTCGAGCACGACCGCGGTCTTCAGCGTATCGATCGACAGCAGCACGGCCAGGGTGAAGGCGGTGCCCAGCAGGCTGCCGATCTGACTCAGCTTGAGTTCGCCGATTTCCTGCCAGCGACCGGTGATCGCCTCGAACATGCTCGACGCCGTACCGCCAAGCGGACCGATGATCAGCTTGTTGCCGGCGACGACCAACAACGATTCATCGATCGACGCCAGTCCGAAGTAAGTCGCCACCCCAGCCAGCAGGCCGAGAATCGCCGCCGGCACGACGCGCGTAACGAAGGGTGCGCCAACCATCACCGCGGCAGTCACTGCGCCGATGACGGCGCTCTGCCACTGCCACAATTCCGGCGAGATCAGCGCCTGCCACCACGGGGTTCCACCCGGAACGCCCAGCAACTTTGGGATCTGACTGCCGATGATGATCAGGCCGACGCCGGTGAGATAGCCGCTGACCACCGGAAACGGGATGTACTTGATCAGGCTGCCAACGCCCATGAAACCAAGAAGCAACTGAACCAGGCCGGCAACCATGCCAAGCGCGGTCAGCATCAGGACGATGAACGGCGCCGCGACACCGTGATGCACGAGCTCGATGGCAAAGGCCGAGAGAACGGCCGCCGCCGGCGCGCAGGGCGCAGTGATCAGGCGGTTGGTACCGCCGAGCGCGGGGGAAACCAGTCCGAGCGCGGTCGCCCCGAGAATTCCCGCCAGAGCACCCAAACCGGCATAGGATGGCCCGATCGCGGCATAGATGGTGACCCCGAAAGCGATTGCCGAAGGCAGCGCCACCAGCATCGCCGCAAGCCCCCCCCAGAAATCGCCCACCAGCTTGTCGTTCTTGAACTTGATTGCCAGTTCCATAAAGCTCAGGCCCCTTTCCGTCTCACATGAAGATAATGCCTCGCAGGAAACCCGGCGGTCTGTCGGAACCCACGCAACACAGCCCGCAAGCGGCGCGGCCCAGACTCGAGAGTCCAGGCCGCGTGCGATGCTAACACGAATCGTTTGACTTGCTGCTCCAGGGCCGGAACCGGCCCCACTGCCGCCAGGCAATCCAGCGAAGGTTTCTCGCTCCTGTGCCCGCGCGCGGGAGGCGCCGCACGCTCGGCGCGGCGCCAAGGGAAGCTCAGTGCGAATCCCTCGCGTGCACGGTGGGCAAGCCGGCGACGCGACCGCCCCGGAAATCGCTCACGATCTGCTCGGCCTGATCGGCGAGGCGGTCGATTTCCTCGACGAACTGTGCCAGGGAAAGTTTCTGCTTGAGCTCGAGTGCTTCGTCGGCAAAGATTTTCTTGAGCAGTTCCATCGACAGGCGGTCGGCCTGCGCTTCGTGCCAGCTCACGCTGCCTTCTTCTTCGCCCGACGCCAGCTCGCCCCAAAGGACGATGGGTGGTCGATGGCTCTCCACCAGCGCTTCCACTGCCGCGCAAACCTCATCGGTCAATTCCTGCACGCTAGGCATCAGGTAGGCGGGAACACTGCGGCCAGGGCCGGAGAAGCCCGACTCGATGGCGAATCCAGTCACCTGCCGCCGCATCTCCTTCAGCAGACGACTGACTCCGATCAGCGGATCGATCATTTTCTGCACCCGCTCTCCCAGTACCGATTGTGGCAAGACCGTGGTCTCGATTCTCTGCTGCACTTCGTCGACCGTGCGCATGTGCTCCGAAATCCCTCTGGCCTGCCGCCAGCACGTCCCGTCCGGCCCCGCCTTCAGATAGACGGCAACCGCTTCCCGGAAGATCGCCGCTGCGTCCGCAATGGCGTCGAGAGAGGTGTCCAGATAGCTTTCGATCGACCGTGAGGCTACGGGCCTCTCGGTCGTTTGCACTTGAGTTTCCACAATGACTTCTCCTGCATGAAAAAATGAATCAGGGACCGACCAGTTCGGCGCAGATTGCCCGCTACGGCTGGCCCACGAGACTGCTGGCGAGCTTTCCGAAGCTACCTCGAACATCGCTTTCTCCGCCCTGCAGAGGCTGTCGAGCTTCCGCAAGATGCCGCCATTTCCTGCCACAAAATATCTGATATAACGTTACAAAAGAGAGAACTTGAAACTCTCGCCGGGACATCCTGGAAAGCAGGATGAATGAATGTTTCCGATCCTGCCGTGCGGTTTTTCCTCCTTTTCACGATTCTGCCGGCGTTCCGACAGCGTGATCGAAGCAGGTACAGGCGGGAGGCCGGGGCAATCATCTCAGTTGGCCACAAGTCGCCGCGACCAGCGGGCAGACGCCTGATCGCCGCCTTCGCAGGCGTACAATCCGGCGGACAGCTGCCGCGACCAGTCCTTGAGGATGTCGCCGGCGCGCACCAGCTCGCGCACGATGCCGTGCAGATTCGCATGCAGTTCGTTCAGCCAGAGCGCGCGACCATGGGCGCTGCCCTCGCGACCCGCACGTTCGCCCGCCGCCTCCGTGCAGCCGCCATTGCCCAGCGCACGCCAACTGCCGATCGCAGCGTCCGCGTCGACCTCAGCGGCTGGCGAGCCGTTCGCCAGGCGAGAATAGCCCTGCTGCAAATTCTCGATCGCCTTCTGAATGACCACCATCATCTCCGCGGCAGCTTCGTCCGGAACCGACAGCGACGGATGGAAGCCGCGAGCCGCGTGGAACAAACCGGCTGCCGCACGATCGAGCGTCTCCATGGTGCCGTGGATTTGCTCGACCCCGACTCGTTGCTCGACGGCCAGTTGCACCGCCGCCTGATTGCGCCGTCTCAACTCCTGGCGACGCTGCTCGAGGTCGAGCAGGCGCAAGGAATGCGCCGACTCGCGACACTGCAGCACCTCACCAACCGTCCTTGCCAGCTTCACCACCATCGCCGCCTGCTCATCGATCATCGGGAAGAAGTCCGGCAAGTCGGCAGACACGGGCGGGCGGACTCGGCGCACCACCTGCGGGACGGCGATGTTGGTCACGGCATTCACCTGTCTTCGGTTACAGCGAGCGATGGTCATGGATGGCACTGGGTCGGTGAGCAGGAATGTTTCGTACCGCCTGCTCTCGTACAGTGGAAAAGCACGAAACGTACCAACCGTTGGAACGACCGCGTTGGCTCGCAAAATCAGTGTCTTGTCGGAAGTCTGAGAAAGCCCCGGGGTACGCTGGGGGGGTGCAACAAAATGCAATCAAAGGTGCGTCGGAATACTCGGGGGCGAAGTCGTTGAATCACCAATACAGATACTTAGGGCAACTGCACGCAGCCGGCGCCTGGCAGCGAAGCGTTACACCATCACGCACCGGGCAGAACAAGAGCCAACATCAGCCGTTGAAGCCGGCCACGCGATATGGGCCGCGGAAGCCGAAATGCGGTCAGCATAACCGTCGCGGGCAATTGCCCGCAGCCATACGCCGCTGGTAGATACTCGGCTTTACGCAAACGGATTGCGTATCTCCCGGACGACTTGCTCCGGGTCCACATTACAGGCGTCCGCACGCAGGCCACGCCTGCCGGGGCTCGCTCCGGCTCAGGCGGCGACGACTTCCTGGACGCCGTGAGCAGTGCCGGCGCCCTTTTGCCACGGTGCCGGCTGCTGGCGAAACTCCTCCAGCAAGTGGTTGAGCTTCGGCAGCAGACTGTCGGTCCGCTGTAGGAGCCAATCGCAGACAGGGTCTCCCAGCTTGCCGGGGAGAGCCTCCCGCGTCAGTTCGCCGGCGACGGCCAGGTCGTTGAGTTGGCCGAGCACTTCCTGCAGATTGCTCGCTGCCAGATGGTAGTTGCGCATCGACTCGCCGGGGAAAAGCGGCGCAAAGAATTCGAGCGTATAACGCAGGCGCTTGTACGCCACGCGCAGACGATGGCGAGCGGCGGCGTCTCCGCCTTGGGCCAGATCTGCCATGCGCGTAACCTGCCGCGCGCGCTTGTCGAGACAACGCGGCGCAAAGGTCTCGAGGCGCCGGCTGTCGTCGTCGGGAAGAGCCAGCAGCGCGCCAGTGAATCCGAGCAACAGGCGCGAGTAGTCGAACGATTTCAAGGCACGGCGGGCTGCCAGGCGATTGCTGGCGCTGCGTTCCCAAGCATGCTGCTGGAGATGGTCGGCGCACGCGCTTTCCGGAAAGGCGGCGACGATCGTCGGCAAGGTCTCGGCCAGATAGACGTCCCAATTGCGCGTCTCGCCAAGGTGTCTGGCGAGTGCCTGCCAGCGCGGGTCGAAGCTGGTCGCGAATTCGTCCGGCAGCAGTTTCCTCCAGACGCGAAGTGCCGAACGCAGCCGGCGGATGGCCACGCGCGCCTGATGAACGAACTCGGGGTTGTCGCTCTCGTGCAGTCCCTGTTCGTTGCTCTGCAGGTGATTGAGACACGCCAGCCCGATGGTACGGAAAGCGGCAGTCACGGTCATTGCACCACTGGTATCGATCGGCATCGCCTTGACCACCGGCGTCGGTTCGCTCACCAGCGCGCGGTAGCCACGCTGGAACCTGCTGACGGGCTCCGGGTGCAGGGGCAGATCGGCCTGCAGCGCAGCGGCCGTGGAAAACAGGTCGGCGGCAACTCCGGACAGCAGATCGAGCCTGAGTTCACAGATCGTCTGACGCGTTCCGTTGACCCCGATCCAGCCACGATCGAGCACAAGTCCGATGCGTACGCCGTCGCCCGGTTCGAGGTGCCATGCGCGGCGATGGAAGTTGGCGGTAAATGCCGCCCGCAGTTCCGGTTGCACTGTTTCCAGCAACTGACGCAGCGCGCTGTCGTCGACCTGCGAGAAATCCAGCGCCCCGGGCACGCCGAGCAGTTCCCACTCGCTACGCTGCGTCTGCCTGCTCCCCAGCGAGGCAAACCGGCGCACGGTCGCTTCGCCTTTCCCGTAGCGAACGACGACGCGTTCGCGTCGCAGACGTTGGTCAGCGGTGTCGTAGTAGGTATGAACGACGTGTCGACGCACCGGCTCGACTTTGGCCAACAGCGGATGTCTGATCAGCCGGCTGGCTGCTGCCGGCAGCAAGGAAAGCCTCAGTTCGCTTTCAGTACCCATCTGACACGCTCCCGAGAATTCGATCGAATATCCGGCCGTCGACCGCTACCAGCGATTGCTTCGCGACCATTCCGACCGAACAGGCACATTCATCGGCAACTCAAAGCACGAGCTATGCCAATCGCCTGCCGGCGGAATTATTCTCTATGAATCCGGGTACTTGTCAATTCCTGCCGAAACTCCGGGAAGGTGCCGAACGGGTGCAACAAAATGGGGGCAGCGACCCCCATCGGCGCATTGGCGTAGCACATTGTGCCGCCGCAACAGGCAGTTGCGGCATCCTGCCGGCGTTCCGCGAGCGACGGAAACGTTACACCGGTTGCAAGTGCGAGGGAGCGGACCGATCACACGCTCGCTTCCCACCGTGCAGCGAGTGCGGCGAAGATGTTCGCGACGAGCACGCACGTCAGGCGACGGGGCGCAGGCAGTATTACCCGAACAGGGGAGAAACGTCGGTGGCGGGCGTGTGGAGTCCTGCTGCAGATTCGCCCGCTGTACGGGCGGCGCTTCGTGGCGGGTAGCAGAATCCGTCATGCACCGCGCGGCAGCAGCAGCCAGGAAATGCTGCGGGCCGCTCGCAAACCGGCGCAGAGGCGCTCCCGGCGGAGTCGCCTGCCGCGGCCTTGCGAGCGCCCGGTGGGACGAGTCTCGTCAGCAGAGCTTGACGACGATATCGAGCAGCGTGCTGTTGCAGACGTTCAGACGATCGGCTGCGCCCAGCAACTGGTTGTAGATTTCCTTGCGGCGAAAGATATGGTGGAAATCGTCGTCGTTGAAAAGCTCGGCGAGCGCGCGTCGGTGGGTCCGGGTCAGCTTGCGGACCGCCTGGTCGGATCTGTCCGCGTCGGCGCGCCCGAGCTTCGGGTCGGTTCCCAGACGGCCATAACCGGCAGCCACCGCCTCGGCTCCCTCCTTCAGGTACACCGACATTTCGAGGCAATATTTGTCGGCTTTCAGCGCCAGCACGTTGGCGTCCATCTCGGCGACCACCGTCTTGCAACTATTGATGATCTCGTCGAGGTTGATGATCGCCCGGTGCAGGTCCTCGCGGTCGATCGGCGTCGAGAACGCTTCGTTGAGCAGCGTGAGGTTGCGGACCTTCAGTCGGTCTCCTTCGTGTTCGGCATCGATCAGTCGCTTGGCGCTTTCCGGGGCGCTGGAGCCCATGTATTCGACCAGCAAACCGGCGCTGACGCTCACCTGCGCGCTTTGTTCGGCGAGCAGAGCGAAGAAATTCGGGACCTTCGGAAAAACCCGATGCAGGATCCGGCGGGTGAATGAGGGCGATGCAGTACTTGCGTCCGACATGATTAGACCTTTCCAATAAAGAGATTGACGAGAGCGAATGTCTGAATGGCAACCAGTGCCGAACCGGGGATCGTGATCACCCAGGTGATAGCAATGTCCTTGGCCTTCTTCCAGCGGACGGCTCGCGGACGCTCCGAAGAACCGATGCCCATGATCGAGGTCGCCACGACGTGGGTAGTCGATACCGGAGCACCGATCACCGATGCGGTGAAAATGACTGCAGCCGAAGTCAGTTGCGAACTGAGCGCATGAATCGGGCGAACGCGAAAGATCGCGAAACCGAGAGTACGCACGATACGCCAGCCCCCGGAAAGGATGCCGAGAGTGATGGCGATGGCGCAGGCCAGCATGACCCAGAACGGCACTTCGAACTTCGGAATGAAGCCTCCCAGCAGCAGCGCCAGGGTCAGCATGCCCATGCTCTTCTGCGCGTCGTTGGCACCGTGCGAAAAAGCCAGGCCAGCGGCTGTGAAGAACTGCGCGTAACGCAAACCCTTGTTGGCCGACGGGGTGGCGGTGAACAACATGATGTTCAACAGACGCAGCATCAGGAAACCGACCCAGAAGCCGATGATCGGCGACAGGATCAGACTCGCCAGTACCTTCATGATGCCGGTCAGGTTACCCTGCATCAGTTGCGAGAATCCCCAGACGACATTGTCCACACCGGCCGATACCACCACCGCGCCGATCAGCCCACCGACCAGCGCGTGCGACGAGGAGGATGGGATACCGAAGTACCAGGTCGCCAGGTTCCAGACGATGGCGCCGATCAAGCCGCTGATCAGGATCGCCAGCGACAGGACGGCCTGCACATCGCCCAGGGTGACGAACTTGCCGATCGTGTTGGCGACCGCCGTACCGCCGAGCAGCGGACCGAGGAACTCGAAGGTGCCGACGATGATCACCGCCTGTATGGGCGTCATCGCTCGCGACGCAATGATCGTCGCAACGATGTTGGCGGCGTCGTGAAAGCCATTGGTATAGTCGAAGAAAAGGACGATGACGACCGTCAGGATCGTCAATATCAGTAATGTGC
>NZ_JAMTDV010000092.1:80770-105722 GCF_023806565.1 Accumulibacter sp.
TAGTCGAAGAAAAGGACGATGACGACCGTCAGGATCGTCAATATCAGTAATGTGCTCATGAAGCGGCCCTGTGGTGGTTGTCGTAAGTGGAAACGCGGTCAGCGAAAATGTGTGGATATCTGGCAGCGTGCCCGGATTGTTCCCGCTCGCCGGGAGCACGAAGCGAACGAGCCGCGCGGCTGCCCTGCTCGTGACGACAAGGAAACACTACACGTGCCAAGCACACCATTCCCCCGATATGCAAATTATTCTTCTCCGCCCGGGACCCCTCCGCCGCATTGCGAGCGCTGCACGCAGCGACGTCCCAAGACGTCCATCTGGTTGCACAAAGCATTATTTGTGCCAAAATGGGGCGCTTTCGCTTCAATCCAGAATAAACAGCAACTTGCCTACGAATTGCGGATTCTCGAAGAGGCACCGCAGGGGTGTAACAAAATGCACCGCTGAGCACCGCACGAGTCCCGAAATTGCACAAAAAGTATATGTGTAACAATCTATTACAGATCGTTACAGGGGTTGTTACAAAGCGATCAAATGTAACACCCTGGTGGATCTGGCGGCTGCCGGGAAGTGGTCACGAAAGTACGCGCTCGCCGACGCCGACGGCGCCGCCGAGCGAGGCTGGCAAGGAAGGCAGCGGGGAGTACGATCAGGGACAGAGGCTTCCCGGCGCCATCCGGTGTGCGCAGCACCGATGGCGCCCCGCCTGCGTCAGGACTCGGCCTGCCCCTGGGTGGCACGCCGCGCCAGGCGGCGATTGAGCGCCGGGCGAGACAGTCCGAGCAGCGTCGCGGCCACTCCCTGATTGCCCTTGGCCCGTTTGAGCGCTTCCCTGATCATCGCTTCCTCGACTTCTTCGAGCGTCGGAAAGCGCCCCGGGATGAGAATTGGCAAACCGTCAGGCGGTTCTCCGGCCACTTCCTCAACGCCGGTTTTCTGCTGCTTCTGGATGGCCTGGCGAAAACTGTCCATGGCCAGCACCGGACCTCCTCGATGCAAGGCCATGGCGTTGAAAACCATCGCCCGCAGTTCGCGCACGTTGCCCGGAAAGTGATAGTTGGCGAGCAACGTGAGCAGCTCGTTCGACGGCTCCGGCGCCGGCTTGTGGATTGCCGCCGCCGACTGGTCGAGAAAGTGCTGGAGCAGCAAGGGGATGTCCTCCTTGCGTTGGCGCAGCGGTGGCACCTCGATCTGGTGCACCGAAAGGCGAAAGAACAGATCCGAGCGAAAATGGTTCTGACGCATCATCTGTGCCAACTGGCGATTGGTCGCGCAGACCACGCGCGCGTCGCTGGGACGGGCGACGTCGGAACCCAGCGGGAAGTACATATGCTCCTGCAACAGGCGCAACAGCTTGACCTGCGACGCCATCGAGAGGTCGCCGATCTCGTCGAGGAACAGTGTTCCACCCGCGGCCTGCGCGATCAGTCCGGCCCGTGACTGGTCGGCACCGGTAAATGCGCCCTTCTTGTGACCGAACAGGGTATCCGAAAACAGCGTGTCGTCGAGTCCGGCGACGTTGACCTGGACGAACTGTCCGCTCAAGCCGCTGAGTTTGTGCAGGGCGTGCGCAAACATTTCCTTGCCGGCACCCGTCTCACCCGAAATCAACACCGGCTCGGCGGAGACGGCGACCGCTTCGAGATACTGGAAGAGCGCCCTCATCTTGCGACTGTTGGTGACGATGCCGGCGAAGGCCTCGTTGTCCTGCAGGCAATCCGAAAGGAGATAGCGCTTGAGCACACCCATCTGCCGCCGCAGCGAGTGCACTTCGAGCGCGTGCCGGACGCTCGCCACCAGACGGCTCTCCTCGACCGGCTTGACGAGATAGTCGAAAGCCCCCTCCTTCATGCTGCGCACGGCGGTTTCGACGTCCTGGGCGGCGGTCATGACGATCACCGGTACCTCGGGGTAGAGATGGACGATGTCCGGCAAGAGCTTGGTGCCCATGATGTGCGGCATGAACAGATCGAGAAGCACCGCACTCGCCGGCTGTCGTTCGAGCGACGGAAGCAGCCGGCGGCCATCCTGGACCATCTCGATGTTGGCCACGCCGGCGCTGTGCAGCACTGCGGCGGTTGCGTGCAGAACCGACTCCTCGTCGTCCACGAGGACGACCGGCAGACTGGCAAACGACTTTTCCTTCATTCAATCCTCCGTAGTAACGGGCAGGTCGATGCTCACCGTCGTGCCGGAAGATTCATTGGCCTCGAATCTCAACACGCCGCCATGCTTTTCCACGATCGACGACGAGATCGACAGTCCGAGACCGGTCCCGCCGCTTTCCGCCTTGGTGGTGAAAAATGGCTCGCCGATCTGCGCCATGACTTCGTCGGCAATTCCCTTTCCCTGGTCCGCGACCTGCACGATCACCCGTTCTCCCCTGGCGTCGGACCTCGCCGAGACGGTCACCGAGCGACGGCGATCGGGCAGCGACTCGAGCGCGTTGACGATGACGTTGATGAACACCTGCTCGAGCTGCTGCACGTTGCCCCTGACTCGCGGCAGAGATTCCGGCAAGTCCAGGGCAAAGGCATCGGTATGTTTGCGGATGCGGCTATCGAGCAGGGTCACCACGGCGTGCAGGATCTTGTCGATGTCGGCGAGTTCATCCATCTGCCCGCGATCCTGTTTGCCCAGGTGCTTCAGGTTGTCGATGATCTTCTGGATCCGCTTGGCGTTCTCGGCAATGTCGCTCATCCCGCGCGAGATGGCCTGACGCGCCCGCTCGAAGGTCAGCCCGGCGAGCAGGAAGCGACCCTGCTCGTGTTCGTATTCGTCGAGGATCGGCAGGGCGTCCTGCCAGATGCGCGCGAGCAGCGGCGCGTTCGCCAGAATGGCGTGATTGGGGTTGTTGATTTCGTGCGCGATACCGGCCGAGAGCACGCCGAGCGAAGCCAGTCGGGCACTGCGGATCGCCTGCCACTGCAGCTTGCGGTTCTCGGTGATGTCGGTGATCACGACCATTGCCGCCATCACCGCCGTCGCCGAACTGATCGGGACCATGCGGATTTCCCACCAGGTCGCGTCACTCGACTTGTACTGGAAATGTTCGATTCGCCCGCTGGCGAACACCTGCCGCAACTTTTGCAGGTAAGCACCGCGGACGTCAGGCGGAAGAATCCGGTCGGAGCGTTTCTCGCCGGCGCCGCCGACCGGATACGGCAGCGGCCGGTTGGTGAGCAGGATGTTCGCCTCGCCATCGACGGTGAAGATCAGGTCGGGCGAATGGTTGAACAGCGTACGCAGCTTTGCTTCCGATTCGCGCAGCGCGTCTTCGGCGAGCTTGTGCTCGGTGATATCCTCGAGAAAACCGACGATCCGGCTCAGCTCGCTGCCCGGGGAGCGCACCGGGAAGCCGCAGACGCGCAGCCAGCGCAGCCCCCGCTCGCCGTTCGACACCGGCAGGACGACGGTAAAGCGCCCGCCATCGGCCTGCAGTTGCGCGATCGCCTCGACCAGCCGGGAGCGGTCGTCGGCCGTGAAGACGTCGAACAGCAGCGACGGCGCCGCTCCGTCCAGGCTGTCGAGCTTCGCTGCACGCCCGGCGAGCTGTGCGAAGGCTGGACCAATGTACTCCAGTCGCGGCGCATCGGCGTTGAGAGCCCAAAAGACGACATCGACGGTTTCCGCCAGCTGACGAAACAGTTCTTCGCGCTCGTAGATCGTCTGCGTCAGGGTAATCCGGTTTTCCAGCTCGCGCCGACTGCGCACCAGATAAAAGCTGAGCAGCGCAGTGAACAGGATGCCGCCGACGAGAACCGACCAGTGCGCCTCGGTGAACGCCTCCGCACTGCGAAAGGTCTGTGTCGCCACGCAGGTGATCGACCAGGTCCGGTCGCCGACCGGGATTCTGACCACGACGCGGGGTTGCTCCGCCTCATCGGTGGGCAACTGCCTGTCGACCGCCGAGGCCGCACGGGGGTCCAGCCGGCTGGCGTAGTAATGCAGGAACTGCCCACCATTGCCGGCCGAGTCGTCGCGCACCAGCACCTCGACGCCGCGTGGCTCAAGCAGACTGATGGCGACGTGCACGAGTTGCTCGATGTCATAGACGCCGAGCACGAAGCCGAGGGGATCGGACTCCTGCCCTGCCGACGTGGCGCCGCCGCGCAACCGATCGGGTGGATAGACCGGCAGCGCGGCATAGATCACGTGCGCGACCGCTCCGTCCGGTCGCAAGAGCCTGATGCGACCGCTGACCGCGATCGAGCCACTTGCCTGCGCGCGTTGCAGCAGGGCGGCAAGTTCCGGCACCAGGTTCAGGTCGACACCTGGCTCGACCGCAGGTCCGGCGCGCGCCGTGGCAAACAGTACCGGGACGCGTCGCGGCTTCTCCGCGACTGCTTCGTCGCCCGGCGCCGCGCCTTTGCCTGACCCAGGACGCGGCAGTGGCGCCCATAGCAGGCTGTGGATGTACGGGTGGCGTTCGAGAATCGAGCCAGTGAACACCAGGAACTCCCTCTCGTCGACGTCCTGTGCGGCATAGAAGAGCCCGCGAATTTCCAGCAGCGCATCGAGCCCCTGGTCAACCACCGCCCGCAACGCCTGGATACGGTCGCCGGCCGCCCACTGGAATTCCTTGAGGTGGCTGGTCTGCAACTCCTGCCGAACATTCCACGACGACAGGCAGGTCAGGAGGACCCCGCCGAAGGCCACGGCGTAGGCGGCAGCATACTTTCGCAAGTTGTCGAACATCGGCAGCGATCAGGAAGTTGCGGTAGCGGGCTGCGCGGGAGCAACTTCCCGGATCGCCTCGAACCGGGAAGCTTAGCAGAATCTTTCGCCGCCCAGCAGTATGCGGGCCGCAGCAGGAGGAGTCAGCCGGCAGCACCCGTCGCCGCGAAACGGTCGCGTCCGCCAGGCCCTCCCGCCTTGAGTCCGATCGGCTGCGGATACCCGTCGCCGGCGAGCGCCCGCCCAATGCACGCCGCCTGGCCGTAGCCCAGCGAATGCAGCGCCCGCAGGCAGGCGGCCGCGTTCGCTGCCGGCACGCTGGCCAACAGGCCGCCGGCAGTCTGCGGATCGAACAGCAGGGGATAGTGGGGATGACCGGCGCCCTCCTCCGGGTTGCGGAGGACGCTGCACAGACGCAGATTCGCCGCGTGCAGCGAGCTGAGGAAGCCCCGCGCCAGCGTCTCGACGGCGCCGTCGAGAGCCGGCAGGGCATCGAGGTCCAGCTCGACGACGACGCCCGAGGCGCGCGTCATCTCCAGCAGGTGACCGAGCAGGCCGAAGCCGGTGACATCGCTGCAGGCGCTGGCGCCATGCCGCCGCAGGCAGCTGCCACTGCTCTGGTTCGACTGCTGCATCGCGAGCAGCGCCGCATCGATCCAGCGACCGCTGGCCCGCTGACGCGCGTGCGCGGCGAACAGTGTACCCGTGCCAAGCGGCTTGCTCAGCAGCAGGTGGTCGCCGGCGCGCATTCCCCGCTTGCGCAGGATGCCGCCGAGATCGACATCGATCAGGCCGTTGATCGCGAAACCCAGTGCCAGTTCGCCACCCTCGGCGGAATGCCCTCCGACCAGCGCGCAGCCGGCGGCATCGAGTACTTCGACGGCGCCGGCCAGCATCTGGAAGAGCGTATCCTCGACCTTGCGCTCCAGGCCCGGCGGCAGAACCGCGATCGCCGTCGCCGATTGCGCCACGGCACCCATGGCGAATATGTCGCCGAGCGCATGGTTGGCGGCAATCCTGCCGAACAGCCAGGGATCGTCGACGAAGGAACGAAAGAAGTCGACCGTATGCACGGCCGCCTTGCCCGGCGGAACGCGCACGATGGCAGCGTCGTCCGGCGCGTCGAGGCCGACAAGCACGTCGTTGTGCGCCAGCGGATGCAGCGCTGCCAGTGCCTGCGCGAGCACCGTCGCTCCCACCTTTGCGCCACAACCACCGCAACGCGTGCCTGCTGCAGAAATCGCCTGCCCGGCCTCGCTCTCGTCGAGATCGAGCGTCGTCGCCTGGCCGCCAGCCGGTGGCGGCATTTCCGGCAACTCGCCGAAGCGGGTCATGAAGCGACGGTCGATCCAGTCCTTCCACGACCATACCCAGGCGCCGCGGGCGAACATCATGCCGCGCGAGGCAACGGCATGGCGGTCGCCGGTGCTGATCAGCGCCAGCCAACGACGTTGCGGGCGGTAGCTCCGCAAGGGACGTTGCAGCAGCGACCGACGCAGGTTGTCGGCGAGTGGTCTGCCTTGGCGAACGGCGAAAACCCCGGCCTTTTCCAGCCGGTGATCGACCATCGCCGCGCAATCGCCGGCGGCAAAGACCAGTGGGTCGTCGACCGTCTGCAAGGTATCCCGGACGAGAACGAAGCCGGCGGCGTCGAGCGCCAGGCCGGTGTCACGCAGCCAGGTCGCTGCGCCGGCATGGGTCGCCCAGACGATCTCGTCGGCGATCAGCGTCTCGCCACCGGCGGTGCGCAAGCGCCCTTGCGACAGCGAAGTGACCGGGGCCGCGCAATGCACGACAACGCCTCTCTCTGCCAGCACGCGGCCGAAGAAACGCCGCACCAGCGCATTGTGGGTACGCAGGATGCCGCCGTCGGCGGAAAAGAGATGAACGTGGACCTGCCGGGGATCGCCGCCGCTGGCAGCCAGCTCCCGCCGCAAACGATACTGCATCGCTAGTGTCAGCTCGACGCCGCCCGCGCCGGCCCCGACTACCGCGACGGTCCACGACCGGCGCTCGTGCCGCACCCGTTCGAGCAGGGCCAGCCAGCGCTCGTTGAAGTGGCGGATCGGCTTGACCGGAAGGGCGTAGCGTTCGCCACCTTCGACCCCGTCGAGCGCCGGCGACGAGCCAATGTTGATCGACAGACGATCGTAGCAAACCGGCGGACGATTGCGACAGATCACCCGCCGGCCTGCGCGGTCGATACCGACAACCTCGTCGCGGTAGTAACGGGCGCCGGCGAATGCGGCCAAGCGCCAGAGATCGATGTGCACTTCATCGTAGCGATAATGCCCGGCGATGTAGCCTGGCAGCATGCCGGAGTACGGAGTGTGCGTGTCGGTACAGATCACCGTCAGGCGTACGCCGGGCAGCGGTTGCATGCCGAAACTCCGGAGCACCCCGACATGGCTGTGGCCGCCGCCGATCAGCACGATGTCCCTGAGAACCGCTTGCTCGCTTGTCTGCATGCGGAAAGTCCGTTCCTGGTCGTGTCTCAGCAATACCCGGCGCACGATCACGGGTGCTGGCCGAGTCGTCCATCCGGTTTCCTTCGTCCGCGGTGATCGCCCGAGCGCGGCGACAAGCTCGCTTACGCCGCAGCGCCGCGTTCCGGGGCCGTGCGTGGCAGTAGCAGCGTAAAGACGGTCCCGCCACCGGGTGAACTGGCCACCTCGATCGTCCCGCCGAGAACGCCGGTGACCAGATTGTAGACGATGTACAGGCCGAGGCCGCTGCCGCCCTGCCCCAGGTGCGTGGTGAAAAACGGTTCGAATATCCGGTGCAGCGTCTCGCTGGCGATTCCCACACCGTTGTCCGTGTAGCGCAGTTCGAGATGCGTATCGGCAAGGGGACGCGCGTACAGCTCGACCCGCCCCTCGTCCATGCCAACGAAACCGTGCGCCAGCGAGTTGGCGACCAGGTTGGCGATGACCTGTTCGAGGGGCCCTGGATAACTGTCCATCTGCAGATCGGTCGGGATGTCCACCTCGATCCGATGTCGCGTGTGCTTGAAGGTCAACACCAGGGTGACCAGCATCTCGTCGACCGTCTGGCGCAGGTCGAAGGAGCGACGACGAGCGCTGCTCTGGTCCACCGCCACCTGCTTGAAATGGCCGATCAGGTCGGCAGCACGGGCGGTGTTGCGCTCCAGCAGCTCGACCGCTTCGCGACCCCGCTGCAGGAATCCGTCGACCTGCGAACGGCGAAGAGTACCCGCTGCGACGCCCACGGCGAATTCGCGCAACTGCTCGGCGAGCAGACTCGCGAGTACGCGCGTGTTGCCCAGAGGCGTGTTCAGCTCGTGCGCGACACCGGCCACGAGGTTGCCCAGCGCGGCGAGCTTTTCCGACTGCACCAGTTGCGCGATTGCCTGCCGCAACTCGGCGGTACGCTCGCTGACCAGTTCCTCGAGACGTTCGCGGTAGCGCTGCAACTCCTCTTCCGCCCGCTTGCGCTCGGTGATGTCGAAGATCAGCGAGAGCAATACCTCCTGTTCGCCCAGCCGGATGGTTTCCCCCGACCAGAGCGCCTCGCGGATATCGCCCGTCCTCGTGCGAAAGCGCGCCGGAGCCTCGCGGCACAAGCCCTGCGCCCGAACCTGGCCGGTCAGTCTTTCGCGCGTTCCGGCATCCGCCCAGACACCGAGCTCGATGTCGCTGTGTCCGATCATCTGCTCCCGCTCGTAGCAGAGCATGCCTTGCAACTGCGCGTTGACGTCGAGGAACACGCCGCTGTCGATGGCGGTGATGCAGATCGCTGCCGGGCTCGCGTGAAAGGCCTTGGCGAAGCGTTCCTCGCTTTCGCGGACGGCGATCGCCGCGCGCCGGCGCTCGGTGATGTCCGAGCCGACGCTGAAGATCTCCACGACGTGACCCCGATCGTCGAGGATTGCCCGGTTGTTCCAGGCGACCCACACCCGCTCGCCATCGCGGCGCATGTTCTCGTTGGTATTGTGCTCGAAGAGCTCCGGATTGCGACACAGTTGTTCGATCATCGGCCGCAGGTCGCTGCCGTCGCTGGCATCGGGCGGCACGATGCTTCCTACCGCGTGCCGACCGAGCAATTCCTCTTCCGTATAGCCGAAGAACTTCAGCCCGAATTCGTTGATGAAGGTGATGGCGCCTTCCGGCGTCAGACGAAGGATGATGCTGTTGGCGTTCTCGACGAGCTCCCGATATTTCATTTCGCTCGCCAGCAGGGCCTGTTCGGAACGCTTGCGCTCGGTGATGTCGTCGGCCAGCAGCAGTTCCGCTGCAACGCCCCGAAACGACAGGGGATGCGCCATCAGTTCGACGTCGATGATCGTCCCGTCCTTCTTGCGGTGACGCCAGAAACCGGCGTACTCGGCTCGTTCCTCGACCGCGACGACGTCCTCGCTGAGCAGCGGTGTTTCCTCGCCGGCAATCAGGTCCATCAGCGTCATCTTCCCGAACTCTTCGCGGGAATAGCCATAACTGGCGACGGCGGCGTCATTGACGGTCAGAAAGCGCCGCGTCTCGCCATCGCAAACCCACATCGGATGCGGATTGCGGTCGAACAGCAAGCGGTAGCGCGCCTCACTTTCGTGCAGTGCCGCGTTCGCCCGGTCGCGATCGATCCGAGTGCGCAGGATGGTGATGCCGAAAGCCAGGTCGCCGGCCAGTTCGCGGAGCAGCAGCACTTCGTCGGCATCGAAAGCGTCGGCGGAAGAGGAATAGATATACAGGACCCCGAAGTCCTGCTGCCCGTCGAGCAGCGGCAGCGCGCAGAGGGCGGCGTAGCCACGCGCCGTCGCCGCCTCCCGCCATGGCGCGCAGCGCGGGTCGTCGGCAATGTTCTGCACGACGCAGGGATCGTCGCCGTGCAGGCCGATGCCCTCCTGCTCGGGTGCGCCATCCACCGAATTGCGCCGCAGTGTATCAAGATAGCCTGCTTCATGGCCGGCGTGGGCCAGCGGACGAAGCATTCGCGGGGCATCCGGATCGGCGCAGGCAACCCAGGCCATCCGGTAGCCGCCCACTTCGACGACGAGCCCGCAGACCGTGCTCAGCAACTCGCTCTCCACCTCGGCGCGGATCAATGCCTGCCCGCAGTCGCTGATCATGCGCAGTTGCCGGTTTGCACGACTGAGCGCCTGCTCGGCGCGCTTGCGTTCGCTGATGTCGATCAGGATCGCCTGATAATGCGTGATTTCACCTTCGGAATTCCGCTCGACCGCGGTACGATCATCCACCCAGCGTGTCGCCCCGTCGCGGGTCAGCAATCGGTACTCCTGCTCGAAGTGTTCCGAAGCGGATTGCAGACGGACCCGCACCTCTTCGGCAACCCTTGGCCGATCTGCCGGGTGAATCAGCGAATCGAAGCGCGTCGACCCGGAAATCAGTTCCGCCGGCGAATAGCCGAGCTGCTTCACGTTGTGCGAAACGAAGACGGTCGGCCAACCCTCCTCGGCGCGCCAGCGAAAAAGGATCGCCGGACTGTTTTCGACGACCAGATTGGCCTGTCGCAGGTTCTCCTCGGCGCGCATGCGTTCGGTAACGTCTACCGCCACGCCAATTACCTGGATCGTCCCGTTGCTCTCGTGTACCGGACTGAAGGAAGTGTCGAGAACGAAGTCACCGATGCGCACGACGAACTGCAGGGCCTCGCCACCGATGGCGCGCCGAGCCTGCGCGCAGATCTCGGGGTGATTGCGATAGATCGCAAATAGCGAATGGCCGACCACCTCGCCGGGCAACAGGCCGGCACTCGTCAGATCCTTGCCTTCGCCGAGCTGGAACACCCCGTGCTCGTCGAACTGGACGATCACCACCGGGGCATTGCGGATCACTGACCGCAAGCGGGCTTCGCTGGTCGCCAGTTCGCGCTCGCGCTGGCGGATGGCCAACGACATGCGATCCAGGTCGCCGGCCAGATTATCGAATTCCCTGATCCGCGAAACCGGCCAGTGTTGCTCGTAGTCGCCCTCCGCGATCGCGTGCGCCTGCGCCGTGTAGCGACCAAGGCGGCGGACGAAGCCGCGCGCCAGCACCAGCGTCGCCGCGATCGCCAGCAGCAGCGCCACCAGCGCCCCCGCCGCGAGCGCCCACAAGATCGACAGAAACGAGCGCAGGGCATCGCCACGCGGCTGTGCAACCAGCACCATCCAGCCCAGTTGCGGCACGCTCACCAGGTCGGCGAGGAACTGCTCGCCGTCCTGGTCGAGCGCGTGGCGCCCGAAACGCCCCTGCAGGCCATCGCTGACGATCGGCAGATGACTGAGGTTCAGTTGCTGCCCGCCGAGGCGGCCCTGTGAATGGGCAATGATCTGGCCCCGACGGTCGAGGATCATCGTCAGCATTCCGGCGTCGGTCGGCAGACCGGCGAGAAACTCGGCAAGCCGGTCGATGGCAACCTCGGCGATCAGGATCTGCTCGCCGACCGGAATCGCCAGGCTCACTGCCAGCCGTGCGGTGACCGGCGAAAGGAAAACTTCGGACCATACCGGCGCCCGCCGCTCGCGCGCCTCGCGCAGGACTGCCCAGCGCGAGAGATCGAGTTCGAGCAGATCATCGCGCTGGCTGCGTCGGCCCTGCGGCAGGCCGACAGCCGACACCGAGTCATCGGCGGCAGTCACGTAGATCGCCGCAAATACTTCCCCGTTGCCGGCATGCGCGTCGAGCACCGGCTCGAACCAGTGCGCCGAGGAACGATCGCTCCCCTGCCGGAGAAGCTTGGCGAGAGCTGACAGTTCGCGCCCGGCACTCTGCAGGTACAACTCGACCTGGCTCGAAATGACGCGAGCCAGAACCTCATGGCGGGATTCGATGTCGCGAAGAATTTGTGGCAGAAGCACCCACAGGAGCAAGGCGGCGACCAGCAGCAGCGGCAGGATTCCCGCCAGTGCGAAGCGCCAGGCCAGCCACAGGCGCAGCGGTCGAGCCGAGGGCATCGGTCTATTCGACGACCAGCAGCCGGCCGTCGCGGACGACCGTGATGAACACATTGCGCTGGACATCGCCGTAGGCGTCAAAAACGATCGGCGCCTGCGTTCCGGCGAAGGTCCCGATGGCGAGCACTGCCTCCTTGACGCTCTGCCCGCGCTGCTGCCCGGCAAGCGCATCAAGCAGCACATTGGTGGCGTCATAAGCGAGGACGCCGCCGAAACCGGGTTCTCGCTGGAAGCGGGCGAGGTAGGCCAGGCGGAAGGCCTGATAACGGGGTGCCGTGCTGCCGCGATCGAAATTCTGTCCGACGACGACGCCGTCCACCGCCTTGCCGCCCAGTTCGAGCAGGCGCTCGCTGGCCGCCCACTCGGCGGCGATGATCGGTATATCCCGATCGGACTTGCGGATCTGCTGGCACAGCAGCGCCGTATCCACCGAGTTGGCGACGATCAGCACGCCATCCGCCGCCGTCGCCAGCAGCGCTTGCGCGAGTTGCCGGAACGAGGTCGTACTCCCCGACTCGAAACCGATCGACTTGACGATCTCGCCGCCACCGCGGACGTAGGTGGCGCGAAAGCCGTCCAGCCACGTCTCGGCATAGGGCCGGTTGTTGAGGTCGTAGACCGCCACCAGACGTCGCGGAGTCTGCCGGCCGGCTGCCTGGCGGAGGTGATACTGCGCCACTTGCGTCGCGTTCGCGAGGTTCGACGAACCCACGCGAAAGAAGTAGTCGTCCTTGCCGGTGAGCGCTTCGGTCGAAACCGTCGGGCTGATCAGCAGAACCCGGGCCTGATTGGCGATCGGCACCATGGTCATGGCCATGGCGCTCGTCATCGGCCCGACGACGGCGACGACGCCCTGATCGATCAGCTCGCGCAAGGCGCGCTCGGCCACTACGGGGTTCTGCTCATCGTCCCGGATCAGCAGCTTTACCGCGCGCCCGGCGATTCCCCCGGCCTGGTTGCGCTGCTCCACGGCCAGCTGCGTGGCGTCGCGACCGGCAATGCCGAGATCGGCCACCCTCCCCGACGTTCCGCCAATGAAGCCGATGGTGATCGGTTCACGTGGGGTACACCCCGGTAGCAGCAGGCAGACCCCGGCAAGCAGCGACAGAGCGACGCAGAACCGGCGAAGCAGCGATCCATCCTGCGAAGAACCCGCGATGCGGAGAAGCCGGCGGCTATATCGACGAACGCCCATGACTGTTTGGCGAAACGCACCCTCCCGTTTGGTTTGCAGAGTAGCACCGGCAGGAAGGAAGATCCAAGAAAACCGGCCGCTGCAGCATGCGACGCGGGCGAACCGACAAACCAGCATTGCCAGTTCCCGCTCGAGCAGCGAAGGCGACGACGCCGGCAATGCGGGAGACCAGCATCACTCCGCCGAGGCCGGCGCAGTTCCGCCTGCCCGCTATCCTCTGCCTGCCAGCAGATTGCGTGCGTCGAGTCCCTGCCTGGCGAAATGGTCGAGCAGTTCGCGTTGATGGGCAAAGTCGCGCGTCTCGATCTGCAGGATCACCTCGGTCATGCCCACCGGCACGTGCAGTTCGCCCCGCCGGTGTTCGACGTGACGAACGTTGATTCCGTGTTCGGCGACGACGCCGAGCAGGCCCGCCAGACGCCCCGGCGAATCCGCAATCGTCACGGCGACGATCATCAGCCGGCCGCTCGACGCCAGACCGTAATCGATCGAGCGGCCGACCAGCGTCATGTCGGCGTTGCCGCCGCTGATCAGGACGACGACGCAATCTTCCGGACGCGGCACCACCTTGCCCTTGAGCAGCGCCGCCAGGCTGACGACGCCGGCGCCCTCGCCGATGGTCCGCGTCCGTTCGAGCAGGCAGACCATCGCCTCGGCAATGGCGTTGTCGTCCACGGTAACGATGGCGTCGACGTAGCGGGCAATCACCTGTCTCGTCAAGACGCCCGGCGCCTTGACCTGGATGCCATCGGCGATCGTGTGCGCTGCCGCGGCGACTGTTTCCAGACTGCCATCGACGAGAAAGCGGCGGAATGGCGCGACCGCTTCGGTCTGCACGCCGACGATGCGCACGTCCGGTCGCTGCAGCTTGATCGCCAGCGCGACGCCCGCGATCAAACCGCCACCGCCAAGCGGGACGACGACCAGACTGGTGCTCGGCAATTCCGCGAGGATCTCGAGTCCGCAGCTCGCCTGCCCGGCAATGACGTCCCAGTCGTCGTAGGGGTGAAGAAATTCGAGATCGCGTTCGCCGGCCAGGCGCTCGGCAAGCTGTTTCGCCTCTTCGAGATTGCCGCCAGCGAGAATCACTTCGGCGTGGAGATCGCGGCACGCCGCGATCTTGGTCAGCGAGGCTCCGACCGGCATCACCACGGTCGCCGGCAGACCGTTGACCAGCGCCGCCTGCGCCACGCCCTGCGCATGGTTGCCGGCCGAAGCGGCGATCACGCCGCGCGCCGCGCGACCGGCGGCGAGCAGGCAGCCGATCTTGTGGCTGGCGCCCCGCAGCTTGAACGATCCGGTCGGCTGCAGGTTTTCGAGTTTGCAGTGGATTGGCAGACCGAAGTCGCGTGACAACGCCTCACTGCACCATAACGGCGTCGCCAGCACTGCGCCGGCGATACGCGCCTGCGCCTGCCGGAGGTCGGCAAGAGTCAAGGGAATCATGCTCTCGCCCGCAGCCTTTGCGGCCCGCGAAAAACCTGTCCACCGCGAAGCGCCGGCTGCCTCGCATCGCTGCGCGCGCGACTCACAAAGAATTGCCGGTGCGGCCGGCGGCCAGGTTGAAGCGGAATCCGCATGCGTTTCGCATCGCCCGGCAACGGCCGGCCAGAGTTTGCCAGGCGCGAAGTCTAACGCGATTGCGCGGCCGCTGCGGCCACTTCGTGCGAGTTCGCGATCCGCCACCGGAAACCGCCCCGGCAACGCGGCTTGGCGGTAGAATCCGGCGCTTCCGATCCTGCCCGGCGGGGAGATGGTATGCAATCGCTGTGGATGGTCCTCGCCAGCCTCCTGTTCGCCTGCATGGGGGTATGCGTCAAGCTGGCGGCAGCAACCCACTCGGCGGGCGAAATCGTCTTCTACCGCAGCTTCCTTTCCCTGCTCCTGATGCTTGGCGTCGTCCGCCTGCGCGGAGTTGCGCTGGCGACGCCGCACTGGCGCTGGCAGGTCAGCCGGGGACTGGTCGGTTTCTCGGCGCTGTTCGCCTACTTCTGGGCAATCACCCTGCTGCCCCTGGCGACTGCGGTCACGCTCAACTACACTTCGGCGATTTTCCTCGCCATCTATCTGGCGCTCGCCGGCCACCGTCTGACTGCCGGCATCGTCGGAGCGCTGGCGCTCGGCCTGGGCGGCGTCGCCCTGCTCCTCAAACCGACCCTGCACGCCGATCAGTTGCTCGCCGGGCTGATCGGCCTCGGTTCCGGTGCACTCGCGGGCATGGCCTACTTCAGCGTTCGCGAACTCGGCGCGCGCGGCGAACCGGAAACGCGCACGGTTTTCTACTTTGCCCTGGTGTCGACCCTGTGTGGTTGCTGCTGGCTGCTGCTGGCGGAAATTCATCCGCTCGACCTGCGCAGCGGATCCCTGCTGCTCGGCGTCGCGGTCTTCGCCACCGCCGCGCAACTGGCGATGACCCACGCCTACGCCGGCGCGAAGGCGCTGGTGACCGCCGCGCTGGCGTACAGCACGGTCGTCTTCGCCAGCCTGTTCGGCGTACTGCTGTGGAACGAGGCGCACGATCGTTCGACCTGGCTGGCGATTGGACTGATCGTCCTGTCCGGACTGGCGGCGACCCACTTCTCGCCCGGCGCACCGGCCAAACCCGCGCCGAGCGGGGCAAAAGGGATCGCAAGCGGTTCGCTGCCGGGTGACTGATAGCTGCTCAATCGACCGGGAAATGGCCGGCCAGGCGTGTCTCGTAGAGGTTCTCGGCGGCTTCGATGCACTGCGCATTGCCGGTCGCCAGCAGGTCCGCGTAGACCAGCGCCGGCGGCACCGTAGCGGACGATCCGTCACCCGCCAGCGACTCGCCCCAGAACGGTTTGCGCAGCTCGAGCAACTGCTCGTACACCGCCGGAGTCGCCGGTGCCAGTTTCTGTTCGGCGAGCAGGCGCGCCGGCAGCTTCTCGCCGTAGATCGTCAGCACGCCCGGTTGCAGCTCGCAACCGAGCAGGTGCGCGGCGGGCTCGCCACCCCAGCGGGCGTGCGCAGGATTCAGTCGCCAGTCGCGCCAGCCGGCAAAATTCTCGGCACGGTAGCGATCGACGAGCGTCTTGCCACGCAGGCCGAGAGCATAGGCGTGTGCCCAGCCGTCGAGCAGGCGTTTGCTCGCGTTCAGGCAGCGCCGCTTGTCGCGGACGATCAGCGCAGCGTCCTGCTGCAGATCGGCGAGCACCGCCGGCATCGAACCCAGCGCGATATCGGCCGCTGCGGCGATCGTGCGATACGGTGCGGCCGCCAGTTCGGGCTCGCAGATCAGGGCAAACAGGACTTTCAGGCGGGTCGCCGGAAAGCCCTTGCTCGCACGCAGCGCCATCTGCTTATGGTCGAGCTTGCGCCCGCTCACATAAAGGAAGAGGCCGCCCCCTTCGAGATAGGCGTTGCCGGCCGTATCGGCAAACGGCTGCGCCTGCGCGCGCAGTTGGCTGGCCAGCGGCGAACTCACATATTCGGTGATCAGCAGCGAACGCGGTTCGCCGGCGTCGGCAGGATGCCGCAACTGCGCGATCAGCGCGGCGAGCGAACTGGGCGTCACGCGGCGCGTGACTTCCGCGGCGAAATCGATGCGGCACGCGTCGCGGCTGACGTGCAGGCAACTGGCGGCAGTCCAGCGCCCCCGGCCGCCGGCTGCGGCCGGCTCCGCGCTGACCACCAGACCGTGCCCACGCAAGGCCCGCACGGCGAGGTCGAGAACCGTCGTTTGATCCTGCACACTCATTCGGACATTGGCGAATTGCCTGCTCGCTTGCGGTAAACAACGCGCGATTATGGACGTGCTTTGCCGGTGGTTCAAGATCTCGACGCGTTCTCGCCGATATGTGCAGGCAGTCGGTGCCGCGTCGCCCGGCAGCGCAGCGCTCACTGGACCGTCGACACGGTCGCCTTGCGGTCGAGCTTGCCCCAGCCGACCAACGCTCCCTGCAGGGAGGTCACGGTGCTCTTGATCGCCACGTAGTACATCAATTGCCGGTAGAAGAAGCGCTGCCAGAACAGCCAGATCAGCAGCCACCAGCTCTCCTTGCGCTCCATCGCGAAAGCAAGGATCGCTGCCAGGTAGTCGACCGTGACGAACAGTGCGTAGTAGAAGAGCACCCGCCACAAGGCATCCGGCGAGTAGTCGTCGGGATGTTGCCAGTGATTGAATGCGGCCACACCGAGCGAACCGATCAACTGCAGATCCATGATCGGCGAGATCAGTGGAAACAGCACCTGAAAGACGATCACGTTCGGCAGGGCGACAAAGCCCAGGGCGCCATATTGGCGACGGAACAACACCTCGCGGTGTTTCCAGGCGGCCTGCATGGTTCCATACATCCAGCGGTAGCGCTGACGAATGAAGCCGCGCACCGTGTCCGGCGCTTCCGTGAGCGCGACCGCCTCGTCCTCGTAGACGATCGCGTAGCCGAGTCGGCGGATGGCCAGGGTGAGGTCGGCGTCTTCCGCCAGGGTCCGGTCGGTGAAGCCGCCCACCTGTTCGATCAGTTCGCGCCGCCACGCCCCCACCGCACCGGGTACCACGGTGATGCAGTTGAGCACGCCGAAGGCGCGCCGGTCGAGATTCTGGCTGGTGATGTACTCAAGCGCCTGCCAGCGGGTCAACAGATTGATCCGGTTGCCGACCTTGGCGTTGCCGGCGACGGCGCCGACCCGCGGATCGGCGAAATGCCGCACCAGTTTGCAGATCGTCTCGCGGGTAAACACGGTGTCGGCATCCAGCGCCACGACGATCTCTGCCTGCGTTTGCGCCATCCCCAGGGTCAGCGCAGCCGGCTTGCCGCCGTTGCTCTTGGTCAGCACGCGCACGCGTGGATCGTTGGCAAAGGTTTCGCTCGCCACGCGGTAGGTGGCGTCGCTGGAACCATCATCGACGACGATGATCTCGAACTGCCGGGGATGTTCGCAAGCGAGCAGCGAGGCGATCGTCTGCACGATCACCTTTTCCTCGTTGTACGCCGGAATCACCACCGCCACCGTCGGCGAATAGGCTGGATCGAAAACCGCGCGCCGCTGCTGCCAGCGCTGGTAGAGCGCCAGCGCGCCCACCAGCGACAGGCGCGCGATACCGAGCACGATGCCCAACAGGAACAGCCAGTGGATCGTCGCCGCCGACCAGCTCAAGAAGCCGAATGCGGCGCCGTCGAGCCACGTCCGCCACTGGCTGTCGGGCGGTACCAAGGGCATCACCGCGTCGCGACTGCGTCCGAGCAGTTCGCCCACGCTGACGAACTCGAAGCCACGCTGACGCAGTTCCTGGACGATCCTCGGGATCGCCTGGATCGTCTGCGTGCGATCTCCGCCCGAGTCGTGCAGCAGGATGATGTTGCCGTCACCGCGCTCGGCCTGCTCGACCGTACGCCGCACGATCTCGTCAACCCCCGGACGCTTCCAGTCATCCGGGTCGATCTGCATGCCGACCACCAGATAACCCTGTTCGGCCGCCAGTTCGATCGGTCGCACCTGATCGATCGTCTCGGGTTCGGCATCGACGGCGTAGGGCGGCCGGAAGAGCATCGAATGGCGGCCGACGACGCTGGCCAGCAGATGCTGCGTCGCCGAAAGTTCGAGTTGAAACTGGGTCGGCGAGATGGCCGCGATGTTGGGATGGGTGAAGGTGTGATTGCCGATCTCGTGGCCTTCGCTGATTTCGCGTCGCAACAGATCCGGATACATCTGCCCGTTGAGGCCCATGATGAAGAATGCCGCGGGCACTCCGGCCGCGCGCAGGGCGTCGAGGACCTGCGGCGTGTATTTCAGATCCGGACCATCATCGAAGGTCAGCGCGACCTTGCGGTTGGCGCCGCCGTGACGGGTGATCACGTAGGGAGAGGGAAATGCCGTGAAGCGTTCGCCGGTGATCAGCCCGCGTTTCGCGTCGAAATCGATGATTCGGCTCCCGACCTGCGGCTGGGCGGTGATTTCGAGCACCTCGCCCTTGCCTTCATAGTCCACGCCGTAGGCAAAGCGGATATTGCCGAGTTGTTCGGCGCGCGCCGCGTCGAGCGGACCTTCCTTGCCGAAGATCTTCCACAACGCGGGATCCTCGCTCCCCAGTCGCCACAGGGCAACGCCGCGTGGCTGCACCGAGCGGATCGCCTGCAACTGATTGAACGCAGTCACCGCGTCCAGCATCCACACGTGATGGACGTGGTCCTGGTCGTCGGCGTAGGCGAAGGTCGGGTTCAAGGACACGGGGTCGAGGTGTATCCGGCTTTCCGATTCCTTGGCGGTCAGCACCGCCTCCTCGAAAGTCCGCTCTTCGGTCGGGCCGCCCTTCTGCCAGTCGTACGCGTAGTTGCCGATGGCGACGATCGTCTTCTCGGCCGGAATGTCGCGCTGACGCTGGCGCAGAACCGACGCGAACCATGCCATGCTGGCGATTGGCCCGGGCGGACTCGTCGACCAGTGTTCATCGTAGGCCATCAGGATCAGATAATCGGCGTTAGGCACCAGCCGGCGGTAATCGAAAGCCGCGTCGCTGGCCGGCACGTTGACCGACACCAGCAGGTTTTTCGGGTGCATGGCGGCGTACAGTTCGGCCATGAAGCGCTGAAAATCCGCCTGCGCAGTCGGCGCGATGCTCTCGAAGTCGATGCTCACGCCGGCAAAGCGGTGGCTTTCGACAAAACGCACGAGCTGTTCGATGGTGCGTGCCCGTGCCGCCGGCCTGGCCAGCATCCGCGACAGCTTGGCGCCTTCCCATTCGCGGCCACTCCAGTTGTTGACCAGCGCCACCAGCGATACTTCCGGACGCCGTGCGCGGATGTATTCGACCACCTGTGCCGTGCGCGCCGGGTCGTCCTCGCGCAATGATCCATCCACGGACGTCAGGTGCAGCCACTCGCCGATCACCATGTCGAGACTACCCAGGTTCTCCTTGAGCGAACTGATGCTGGCATCGTCCCAGTTGACGAAGAAGGCGATGGCAAGCGGCTGCTGGCTCGGCTTCAGCCGCGACTTGCGGGGCTGCATCAGCAGCTGCTGCAGGCTGCGCTCGCGCTCGCGTGCCAGCTTGAGCTGCTCGCTGCGCAGCAGGCGCTCGCGGCGGGTCAGCGGGCGTTCGACCGAAAGCGCCGGAACGGCGGGCAGCGCGTGCGCGCCCTGCGGCAGGAAGCTGACTCCCGGCAGATTGAGCGCCGGCAGTACCGGGCTGGCAAGAATGCTGAGCACCAGTGCTCCGAGCAGCAGCGACAGGGTCACGCCGACGACCGTCATGCCGAGCCGCAGGCGCGGCCAGCGCTTGTGGTCGGGATCGAAAAAGACCGGCTTGCCGGCTGCGCCGCCCGCATTCTGCGGACGCCCGCCCGGCAAGGGCCGAGACCCGGGCGCCTGCTCGCCGTCCGGCAAGGTCGAATCGCGACTCATCGTGCCCGACTCTCCGACTGCGGCTGCAACGAAGCGGACTCATCGAGCGCGGCGACGGGGCCTGCGCTGCGCACCACGGTCAGCGACCACGGCGGCACGCTCACCGGCACCCGCTCGGCCAGCACCAGGTGTCGGGGAGAGCGACTGCGTCGCGGCCGACCGTGCTCGCCGTTCGCTCGCCAGACGTACTGCGCGGCCGAAAACTGGTACACGTCGGCCGGGCCATGCAGCCCTTCCGGTGCATCCGGCTCGCCTCGCGCGAAGCGGAAGCTGACCTTCCACGCGCGCTGCTCATCCTTGTTGACCAGCAGCACCGCCCACCGACCATCAGGCCGCAGCAGCGCGTAAGCACTCAGCGGCAACGCTTCGGAAGCTCCTGCCTGTTCGTCGGCAAAATCCGCATCGACACGGGCGCGATAGACGCGATGCCTGGCGTTCGGCTGTCCTGCCCACTCGCGTGCCAGCAGCCGCGCACCGTGGTAGCTTGCCGTGCGCGCCAGGATCCTTCGCCGGTGGTCGGAGACGAACAGCGCATTGTTTCCCCAGGTGTCGCATTTGCGCTCCGGTTCGTGGTCGAGCGGGCTCGGTTCGTAGCCGTACAGATAGGCGGTGCTCCCGCCCTCGGTCAGGAAAGTGCCGACAGCGTCGGCATTGAACAGCGCGCCGGCGAGGTCGACCTCCGCCGGCGTGGCGAACGCCGAGTAGCCGTACTCGCTCATCAACAGCGGCGTCGAACGCGGCAGGCCCTGCCGATGGAGGTTCGCCAGCGATTCGGTGAGCAGGCCCGGCGCCCGCTGCAGTTGCGTCGCCTGCGCCGCGCAGACATCGTCGAACGGGTACCATTCGAAGGACAGGAAGGCCAGATCGGACAGCCGGCCACGCTCCCGCAGATAGTGCAGCAGGCGCGCCAGCCAGGGTTGGTCGGGCCCCACCGCGGTGCCGGCCCAGGCCATCATCGGCTCTTCCCACAGCGACTGGAAAGACGGTCCGCCGAGGGGAACCTCGGGATCCACCGCCCGCAGCGCGTCGGCCGTCTGCAGGTACAGGGTGCCGTAGTCCTCGGGAGCGACGTACTGCCCGTCGGGCTCTTCGCCCAGCTCGACGCCGCGCACCGCATGGCCGCGGCGCCGCAGGTAGCGCAGCAGCGCCGCAGCATTCTCCGGCGTATCGTAGAGGACACCGACCGGAACCAGCATCGGCAGGGCATGCGTCAGCCCGCTGGCGTACACGCGGTCGATGCCGGCCTGCTCGACCGCCGGGTCGAGATCGATCGCACGGTGCCAGGGGTCGGTCGAAGAAACGAAGAAGTGGCTCTGTCCGTCGCGGCTGGCAGCACGCCGGAGCGCATCGTGCACTTCTCCGCTCGCCTCGAGCGTACCGACATACACTTCGCGCACGGCGTAGCCGAGTGCGTCGCGCGGATCGGTCGCGCCGGCCGGCGCCGTGTTCGACGACTCTTCGAGCAGTACGCGCAGGTAACGCGCCACAACCGCCTGCCCGGCCAGCCGCAGCGTACGGTCGCCACCCTCCTCGTGCGTCACCTCCCCTGCCGGGAAGGTTTGCCATTGCCCGGCGGGATAGCCATCGGGCAGCGCGACTTCCTCCCCCTGCCAATACTGCACCCGGTAGCGCGTGGCAAAGGGAATTCCCCAGACGATGCGCATCGCATCGACCGCCGTCGGCTGCCCGAGATCGGCGATCAGCCACTGCGGATGCAGGCGGTTGTCCTCGCCGGTGTAGCGGCTGTCCAGATACGGGTTGCTCTTCCAGAAGGTGTCGAGATCGCCGTCCGCCAGTCGCGAGTAGCCGTCGTCGTTCGCCTGATCGATGGTATTGCCCCGCCGCGGCAGGCGGTAGCCGTAAGACTCCAGGATCGGCGCAGCGGGCCGGTCATCCGAGGTCCAGTAGCCCTGGGTGCCGTCGCTCCAGCTGCCGTTCGGGTTCCAGTGCCAGGCTTCGATCCCGAGCTCGGTGCGCAGACGATAGGTGAGCGGGCGCAGGCCGACCGAGCGCATCGCACGCAGCGTGGCCGGGCGGTAGATGGCGGCGATGTCGCCCCGCGCATGTCCGTCCACGCCGGCGCCCAGCGCCGTCTCCGGGGTAAAGCCGTTGACCGGGCCGCCGCCGAGGTCGATGGTCACGGTAAGCGCAGTCGCCGCGGCAGTTCCCCCCGAAGGCAGGCCGGCGGAAATCAGGGCAACGACCAGTCCGGCGACCGGAAGGGAAGGAAAATCGGGCATCTTCTGCTACCTGGACTGGGGATCGCGGCCCATCGCGGCCGACTCGAATCCGGGCTTGCGCGCCGGTGCGCGATGATACGCACTTTGCCCCGCCTGTCGCAAGAATGCCCTGCCCTCCTTCACACCGTCGCTCGGTGTGGCGGACGTCACGCCATCCGGCTGACGCCAGCGCGCACCCGGCTAGGCTCTGGCCTCGCCGGAGCAGGCCTGCCAGGGGAGCGAGCGATACGGCCGCGCGAGCTCCGCGAGTCTGACGAAGATGCGCTGCAGGCGCGCGCGCACGGTCGCCGACGCGGGCCGGCAAGCCTTTTCGAGACGCACGCGGCCGCTGCCGATCGCTTCCAGCAGGGCCAGCCCACGACCGCAGATCAGATGACTGTCTCCCGGCTGCAGCAGAATGTCGCCAGCTTCGCCGGCGACCGTCAGCCAGACGATACCGGCAGTGCAGGTGACGCGCAGGCCTCGTGCGGCAGGCAGACGGATCGGCACGTTGTGCGCGAGGCACAGTTCGCTCTGCTTGAGATCGATGTCCATGGCTGGTTCTCCTTGTAGTGACGAAGCGCAGTGTACGCCGCGCCCGGAGCATGGTACAGTTACAAAATCGAGGAATTGTAATCGGCACAGTGATTCATTTTACAGACTGTGCTTGCTGTCTTTCACGACAACTGTACTGGTGAGAACGATGCAAGACGAACCCCTGCGCTACGAGGCGCTGGCCGAGGACCTGACCGGAATCATCGTCACCGGCAATCTGCGGCCTGGCGAACGCCTGCCGTCGGTACGGCGCCTGTCGCGCGAGCGGCGGCTCTCCGTGTCCACCGTGCTGCAGGCGCTGCATCAACTGGAGGATCGGGGTCTCGTCGAAGCGCGTCCGCAGTCGGGTTACTTCGTGCGTCATGCGGCGGCACGGCGTGCCCCGCCCAGTGCCCGCTCGACGCCCGAAGCGCCGGTACCGGTCGATGTCAGCCAGCGCCTGATGCGCGTGCTGCAGAGCAGCATGCAGCCCGGCGTCGCACCGCTCGCCGCCGCTCTGCCGGCCGCCGGCCTGTTGCCGCGGGCGGCCCTGCAACGACTCTACGGCGGCGTCCTGCGGCGCCATCCCCGCCTGCTCGAGGCCGCGAGTCACATCCACATGGACGAACCGGCGCTGGTACGCCAACTGGTGTTGCGCTCGCTGGGCTGGGCCGGGCCTCTGGCAGCCAGCGAGTTCGTCATCACCAATTCCTGCACGGAGGCGCTGGCGCTCTGCCTGCGAGCCGTCACCCAGCCGGGGGACACGGTGGCGGTCGAATCGCCGGCCTACTATCTGATGCTGCAGTTGCTCGAGTGCCTCGGGCTCAAGGCGCTGGAGATCCCGACCGACCCGCGCAGCGGAATGTCGATCGAGGCGCTCGACCTCGCCACTCGCGACAGCCGGGTGGCCGCCTGCCTGCTGGTGCCCAACGCCAGCAACCCGCTCGGCAGCATCATGCCCGACGAGCACAAGCGCCGGCTCGCCAGGCTGACCGCCGAGCGCGGCGTCGCGGTGATCGAGGACGACATCTACGGCGACCTGCACTTCGCTGGCGAACGCCCGTGGCCGATCAAGGCATTCGACCGCGCCGGCAACGTCATGCTCTGTTCGTCGTTTTCCAAGTGCCTGTCGCCCGCCCTGCGTATCGGCTTCGTCGCGGCTGGCCGTTATCGGGCGCAACTTGCCCTGCAGAAGACGATCACCAGCGGCGGCACCAATCCGATCACGCAACAGGTTCTCGCCGAGTATCTCGAATCGGGAACCTACGAACGCCACGTTCGTGGACTGCGACGGACCTACGAGCGCCAGGTCGACGCCATGCGTGCCGCGGTGGCCAGACACTTCCCGGCCGCCACCCGCATCACCGAGCCACAGGGCGGCTTCGTGCTGTGGGTCGAACTGCCCGAAGACGTCGACACCAGCGCGCTCTACGACCGCGCAATCGCGGCCGGCGTCGCCTACGTGCCGGGGGAACTCTTTTCCGCCAGCGGCATGTACCGCAACTGTCTGCGGATCAACTGCGGCAATCCGCACACGCCGGACATCGAGGATGCGGTCCGCCGCCTCGGCGGGCTGATGACGGGCGCTTCGCCGGCCAGCCAGCGAAACTGACGCGTCCTATTTTTCGGCAGGCGGTACCGGCGCTGCGGGAGCCGGCAGGACGACGCCCGGCGCCAGCGGGATTTCCTCGACGATGCTGACCCCGCTCACCCAGTAACGCGTGTCACCGAAGCAGCTTCCCGGCAGGCCGAACTTCTCGTCGTAGTGCAGCGCGACGCGCCTGCCCATCGCTGCGTTGATCTTCTGCGCCACGGCCTCGTCCCACACCGTGAACAGGAACTTCTCCTGCGCCGTTCCCGGCATCGTCACCAGCGCGAGTTCGCCCTCCCAGGTCTTGCAAATCCAGCCCTTGCGCGAGAATTTCTGCACCCAGCCCGCGCGCTCGCCCGACGAATAGCTCCACGAAGTCATCGCCCACAGCCAGGCAGCCGCCAGCGCGATGAGCACCAGCAGCGCAAGTACGGCCCAGACTACCCAGCCGGAATTCTGTCGGA
>NZ_JAMTDV010000093.1 GCF_023806565.1 Accumulibacter sp.
TCGACGCCCTGTAGGCCCCCTTGAACTGGCTTGACCTCCTCTTTGGGCGCCCGAGGTTCACGACACGCGAGGTTGCCGAAAGCTGCGCCGCGAGGCCGAACGGTTCCAAGCTCTTGTGCTGGTCATCGCCCGATGCGGGATTGCTCATGACTTCCTTCTCATCGGCGAAAGTTCAATTCCCATATCCGTACCGCCTCACGAATGCTACTCTCTCTGCGCATCAGTGCGAACCTTCGCCTGACAGTAGGTACGTCATCAGATCAGGCCCGACGACGACGACGGCCACTAGCCGGCAGAGGGTTGCCAGCAGCTTGCCATGCTCATCGCCGGCGGCAGGGTCGTATCCGTGTCGGAACAGTGCCCAGATGAGGGTTTCCGACTGCGGACTGAGTCCGGCCTTGCTGGCGGCTTCCATGACGCGATGAACGCCGCGAAGGCAATGCGCACATGACTCCGGGTCGCACTGGTAGGAGAAGGCAAGAACGCCTGCCAGAGCAAACAGTCCGGCCATGGTCAGTTTCGCTTCTGAACCATCCGGGGTGGCAAACAGGCCGGCGGCAATGGCTTGAGGTGTTGGGGTGATCATGTCCGGGCCTCGCGTTGCGCCAGTAGCGATTGTGTCACCAGGTTGCTCATCTCGTTGGGGTGCCGATCTTTCAGGAACGAATCGCCGCAGTTTGGGCAGGTCGCGATGGTCATCTGCTAATCCCGAAATTCCCGAAAACGGGAAGCACGCACGATGCCCGCAATTTGCCCGCAAATCGCCCGCATTTCCGGCAAACCTATGCCCGCACTCCACGCACCCCCTTTAAGGGGGCGTGGGGGGCTTGGTTTGCGGGGAAGGGAGGGAAAAAAGCTTTCATTCTTCGCCCTCGGCTGGTGTGAATATGCCCCGAACGATGCCCGGAACTATGAGCCCGGCCCCGCGTAGCGTGTTGCGGATTCGCTCCATTGAGGATTCACGCGCTCGCGGTGTCTTGCCGCTCAGTAAGCCAGCATTCCCGCAGGCGTCACGCCAGTCTTTCAGGCTTGGCGTCGATTCCCGGCAAAGCTCGCGCAGCATGCCGAGTGCAGCCACTTCCCGTGGGCCTACGGCGCCCGCTTCCTGCCGTTCAAGCGCGGCCGGTTCCAATGCCCCGCCGATGCCCCTGCGAAGCCACAGGGGCGCGAAGGATGCCGGGGGCAAAGCGTTGCCCTTGGTCGCCAGTAGTTGCACGTGTGCCTTCCTCTCTGCAATGTCGGTGATGCCGAATTGGCGCGCCTCGGGTGGGGTCATCGTGCGCAGCACGAACTCAAAGCGCACGCAGTCGGTCAAGGAGCCCGATCCGCGCGCGGTATGGCTTCCCGGCTCGTCAAGCGCTTGCGAACCTTTGGCGGCGTGCGCCGATAGCAACACGCAGGCGCCGGTGTCGATTGCCAGCCGGTCTACCAGTTCGCCCAAGCGTCGCTGGTGTGCCGGGTTCAATTCGTCGCCATCGGTCAGAGCCAGTGCAGGGTCAAGCCCGATGAAAGCCAGATCCCTGGTCATCCGCAGGCGGCGCAGCAGGTCGGCGGCGCGCTCGGTCGGAATCAAGACGTTGCCGGCGGCCAATCGCAGCAGGCGCGCATCCTCGCCGGCCAGCGGATAGACGGTCAGTCGCTCGGCCACCAGTCGGCGCTCGTCACGCATGAGCATGCGACCGATCAGGCTCAGGGCATGGTGAGCGTCGGCGGCGGTGTCCTCGGCCAGCAGCAGCACAGCGCGGCCGGTTGTCGCCACTTCCCAGGGCCAAGGCAAGCGGCCGATGCAGGCGCCGACGGCGAGGTGAAACAGCGTGCGCGTTTTCGATGATCCACCAACGGCCGCAAGCAGTCCGGCCCGACCGGCGGGCATGCGCTCGGTGATGAACCAGCGCACCGGTGGTGCAGGCGTCGAAAGACATCCAGCAATGTCCAGTCCTTCGCCGGGCCAGGTGCCCGCCAGAAAGGCGCGGCGTACAACGTCATCGCCTCGCAGGCGCGCCAGGTCGTTGAAGTCGCTGGCCCCGTCCGGTCGGTCGGGGCCGAAGTCGGGAACTATCAGCCGGCCGTTGATGGCCTTCGCGGCCTCAGTCGCCTTCGTCAGGCCCGGATTCCCTTCGGTGCGGGAATCATCGTCGGCGCACAGGATCAGCGGCAGGTCGGGGAACTTCTCCCGCAGGGCCTTCGCAACAGGGAGCAGATTGCCGGCGTTGAAGGCCACGGCTACCGGGTAGCCGGTCGCTTCTTGAATGCTCGCTCCGGTTGCGAAGCCTTCGACGATGCACAGCGCCGTTGCGTCTCTTGCGCTGCCGATGCTGAAGTAACAGCCCGTCACGCGTCCGCCTGTCAGGAAGCGTTTTTCGCCATCGGTGCCGATGAATTGCAGCGAGTGCACCTTGCCGCCGGATCGCATCGGGATTACGAGCTTTCCTTGATGCAGTAGCGCGCCGTTCGCCTTGATGCCCTTGCGAATCAAATAGGCGTGTTTGTCGGTCGCCGGTGTCGCTTCCTTCAAGATCACCGCCGCTGTCGCTGCGGCTTCGGCCTGTCGCCGCGCTTCCTCGGCTTCGCGCTCGCGTCGCATGGCTTCGACCTTGGCCCGGTGCTCGGCTTCCTCTGCCGGCGTCAGGTCCCGGCCAAGATGGGCTCGCCAGGATTGCGTCAGGCTCATGCGCCAGTCACCGAAACTCCCGGCGGGAATGCCGTCGACGTGCAACAGATACCAGCCCGCATCGTCATTGCGCCGTCCGTTGCTGGCGAAGCGCCGTAGCTTGCCGTCCGCTTCGATGGTTTCCGGTGGCACCAGGCCGGCTGCCTGAATCGCCTCGCGGAATTGCTCGATAGGGTTGCCGGGCATCATTGCCGCTTCCCTTCAAGCCTTGCGGCTCTTCTGGATTTGGGCGGTCAGCCAGGCGTCAATCTCAGCCTCGATCCAGCCGACAGCCTTTGCGCCGATGTCAATCGGTCTCGGAAAGGTCGGGTCATAGTCGCTCGGCCTCTTGGGGTTATGCCGCAGCTTGGCATAGATGGTCGAACGGGAAAGCCCGGTACGGGCTTCCACTTGCTTGCGCCGAATAATGGTCAGCGCGGATTGGGTTTGTGCGGCCATGTTCCGCTCTCTCCTGTAAAAGGTAAAGCGTCCCGGAACTGACCGGAACGTGGCCGCTTTTTACTATTCCCTTCGTAGGGCACGGAACAGTGTCATGGTGCCCTCTTTGGTGCCCTATTCAGTGTCGTCAATGGCGTCTGGCTTGATGAGCATGGCAACTGTCTTGGCGTTGCGTGATGGCCCACCATCTCTATCAGCCTTCCATCCAAGCGCGCAGTCTATCTCTTTGGCGATGTTGACTTGCTTGGGAATGCGCCTTGGGTCGTAGTCCGTCCAGTTGTTTCGCATGATCTGGAACACCGCAGCGAGGGCTTTCGGTAGGTGAGGGAGGTTGACTGACACAGTGCCAGCGGTCGGTAGCGGTTGCTCGGCACGATTTTGGCCGCCATGACCCGCCACGCGCTCAGATCGCGCATCATCCGATCGGAATCCCTCGATGACCACATCACGAAGTTCTACTGGAATCAATGGGGAGAAGTTCAGTTCTCGGTCACCGGGGCGTTCATCAATCCAATCCAGACGTTGTGGAGAATAACCCTGACAGAATGCCTGCTCAAATTCGTCTTTCCAAAGGAAGACGCCACCTGGAAGCAACGGTATCGATTCGGCTAGCCAGATTGGGCGAGTCAAGTCTTTGTCATCGCTCATCGCCTTAAGCTTGGCATCAAGTCCCTTCAAACGATCGTCAACACCGTCCCATTCCTTCGGCAACATTGGCGAACAAGCGCCATCCGCAGACAGTTGATAGGCGCGCACGCCATCAAAGTTGTTCATCGAATCTCGGTAGGCTAGCGATTTAGCGACTACATCCGGCGACATCCACCACCCTGTCACATACGGAATAGCCCTAACCGGAATAGCCTCGCGGCCGCCAATGACAAACGCGATGTTCATCGCGCCCCTTTCACGCTTCGCCCTTGGTTCAGGATGCCGCGCCAGCCGGGCAAGGGTTCCCGGTTTTCGGTGATCGGCCTAGGCGCGGCAAAACTCAATCAAGCCGCCCGGAATTCCTTCCCGAAGCGGCCAATGATCACTTTCCGCCCTTCCTCGATCTGGCTATCCACGAAGTCCGCCCACCATTGCAGCATTTCGCGCCGTTGGTCGGCGTACTGCGCCCGGTTGTAGACGCCCCGGATGCCCTTGGTTTCATGGGCTAGGGCCTTCTCTATCCAATCCGAATTGAACCCGGCCTCGTGCAAGTGCGTTGAGGCAGTCCGCCGGAAGTCATGAATCACGAAGTCCCGCACATCGATTTCCAGCGCCCGCACCGCGACATTCAGGGTGCTATGGGCAATGGGTTGATTGAGACTGCCACGACTCGGGAAAACCCACTCTGAACCGCTCGCCAGTCCCTTCAGTTCCTCGAACATCGCTATGGCTTGGCGAGACAACGACACCAGGTGCGGCTTGTCCTTTTTCATCCGTTCGCCGGGGATCGACCATTCCGCTTTGGCGAAGTCCATTTCTTCCCACTTCGCTTCGATCAGTTCGCCCTTCCTGACCATGCACAGGATGAGAAGGTGCAGCGCCAACTTATGCGCCCGCTTCATGGATGATTGGTAGATCGACCGCAGCAGCCGGCCGATTTCATCCGACGACAGCGCCACGTCGCGGCTTCTGGCACTGGCGATGAATTTCGCTTCCACTGCCGCCGCCGGGTTGAACGTCACTTTCTGCCTTGCTATGGCATAGGAGAACAGGCGCTTCAGCACGTTGCGGGTTTGCAGCGCCATCTGATCAGCGCCACGCGCCTTAATAGCGTCGGTAATTTGGAGCACGTCATCAACAGTCACGTCGACGATCTGCTTCGCGCCGATCGCCGGCAGCACGTCCTTTTCCAGGACGCGCTTGATGTTGCGCGGGGTGCTGTTGGCAGGCTCGGCAACTTCGGCGAACCATCGCCAGGCGAAGGCTTCCACCGTGTTGGCTTCCTTGGCTTCGATCTCCTGGGCCTTCACCTTCGCCACCGTTTGCGGACACCACTTCTTGAGGAAGGCGGTAGCCAGTGCTGTGACTTCCGGCAGCGTGTCGTCTGGGATCTTGTCGCCGCGCTTCAAGGCCATCGGCGATAGCCCACGTTGCGCCAGCGTCGTGCAGGCCTCCCGCCATTGCCGGGCATTGGCCAGCGAATAGGAGGGGTACTCGCCAAGGGTCAGCTTCTCCTGCTTCCCCGCAAGCCGGTAGCGGATGCGCCAGACCCTTGCACCGCCGGGCATGACTTCAACGAACAACCCGCCGCCGTCGGCTTCCTGATAGGCCCTTTCACCCGGCTTGAGATTCTTCAGCCTGGTATCGGTCAGCGCCATGCCTCACCCCCTTTTTGTGCCCATGAAGCAGCGCCACCATGGGCGCAGAATGAAGCCATGGGCACAACTGCCTGAATCCCTAGTGCTGCTTGCTCTCTAGCCATTTTTCCGCCCCTTGTTCTGCCCGTCAGCTTGATTTCTCAAAAGCGGAAAATTCCGTTTTTCCTCTGATTCCGCTTATCGCATGTGCCCATGGTCACGGCAGAATTCACACCATGGGCACAACCATGGGCACAATTTTAAGCGGATTCGTGCGGAACATGCAAGCCAACAGCAGAACAAAAATCCAGCTTTTACAATGGATTTCATATGGTTATCGGTATGTGTCGGAACGCTCAGGAAGGCTTGCTACTTTCCGATGCAGAAGCGCCCGAAGATCTCGCCCAGCAGATCGTCGGCAGTGAATTTCCCGGTGATCGCAGCCAGGGCCAACTGAGCCAGCCGCAGTTCCTCGGCGAACAACTCGAGCCGCGGCAACTGCTCGCACGCCGTTTCGAGGTGCTGGCGAGTGTCGGCAAGCGCTTGCAGGTGCCGCTCGCGAGCGATGAAAAGATCCTCGGAGGGATGCCAGCCGACGACCCGCAACAATTCCTGGCGCAGCAGTTCAATCCCTTCGCCCGAGCGTGCGGACAGCGCAATCTCGATCGCGCCGTCGTGCTCACGGCGTTCGGCGGCGCACGGTACGAGATCGATCTTGTTATGAACGGTGAGGCGGACGAGATGAGCGGGCAACTGCGCGAGAATGGCGCGCTCCGCATCGCCGACGCCGCTGCGGGCATCAACCAGCAGGACGATTGCGTCGGCACGCTCGATCTCGCGCCAGGTCCGTTCGATGCCGATCTTCTCGATTTCATCGTCGGTTTCACGCAGGCCCGCGGTATCGATCACGTGCAGTGGAATTCCTGCAAGTTGCAAAGTGCCGCGCACCAAGTCACGAGTGGTTCCGGGAAGCGGCGTAACGATGGCCAGGTCGTCGCCGGCGAGGCAGTTGAGCAGGCTCGATTTGCCGACATTCGGCTGGCCGGCGAGCACGACGTGCAGACCTCCCTGCAGCAATCGGCCCTGCCGGGCACGTGCAAAGAGCCCACCAAGCCGTTGCTGCAGACGTTCGAGACGGCCAAAGGCATCCGCCGCTTCAAGAAAATCGATCTCCTCATCAGGAAAATCGAGCGTTGCTTCGACCAATGCACGCAGCTCGACGAGTTGCTCGAGCAGCGCATTCACCTCCCGGGAAAATTCCCCCTGCAGCGAGCGTACGGCGCTGCGTGCCGCGACGGCAGTGGCCGCGTCAATCAGATCAATGACTGCCTCGGCCTGAGCGAGGTCGAGCTTACCGTTGAGGAACGCGCGCCGGGTAAATTCGCCAGGCTCAGCGATACGCGCGCCAAGCTCCAGGCAACGAGCCAGCAACATCTGCAGGACGATCTGGCCACCGTGCGCGTGCAACTCAAGCACCTCCTCGCCAGTGAAGGAGCGTGGCGCGGGAAAATGGAGCAGCAGTCCGCGGTCGATGATACTGCCGTCAGCGCTGGTGAAGTCGGCAAGGATGGCGGAACGGGGCTCCGGTCGCTTGCCACTCAGGGCTGCGGCGAAATCGAGGAGGCCTTGTCCGGAGAGCCGAATTACGCCGATCGCAGCGCGACCGGCAGCGGTCGCGATGGCGGCGATCGTTTGCCTGACCGGTTCAGGCCTTGCTGTCGTTGGCGGCCTTTCCGCCACTCTCGATCATCCGGGTGATCTGCCACTGCTGGGCAATCGACAGGATGTTGTTGACGATCCAGTAGAGTACCAGGCCAGCCGGGAAGAAGAAGAACATGGCGCCGAAGATGAATGGCATCATCATCATCACCTTGGCCTGGATGGGGTCAGGTGGGGTCGGATTGAGTTTCGTCTGGATCAGCATCGTCACTACCATGACGACTGGCAGGACGTAGTACGGATCGGCCGCGGACAGATCGGTGATCCACAGGATCCACGGTGCATCGCGAATTTCGACGGCACCCAGCAGCGCCCAGTACAGGGCGATGAACACCGGGATCTGCACGGCTATCGGCAGGCAACCACCGAGCGGATTGATCTTTTCGCGCTTGTAGAGCGCCATCATCTCCTGGTTGAGCTTCTGACGGTCATCGCCATAGCGTTCCTTGAGCGCGGCGAGCCGGGGCGTGACCGTCCGCATCTTGGCCATCGACTTATAACTGGCGGCCGACAGCGGAAAGAAGAGCAGCTTGATGCCGATGGTGAGCAGCACGATCGACCATCCCCAGTTGCCGACCAGTCTATGGATCGCTTCCAGGCACCAGAAAATTGGCGCAGCAATGATCGTCAACCATCCGTAATCGACGACGAGTGGCAGTCCCTGTGCACCAATGCCACCTTCTGCTCTGGGTCTTGCCAGTTGGTCGAGAATAGCCTGGACCTGCGGGCCGGCGTAGATCGGTACCGAAATCGCCGCCGTTCCGCCCGGAACGACGACCGGCGCCGGCACGATGACGCCAGCGGTGATTTCCGGACTGGCAGTGTTTTCGAGCTTGCGCATGTAGAACTCGCGCGTCGGTCCGGGCTCGGGAATCCAGGCCGCGACAAAATAGTGCTGTACCATGGCAACCCAGCCGTTGTCGGCCTTGGTGGCGAACTTGGCCTTGCCTTTCTCGATATCGGCAAAGCTCACTTTCTGATACTTGTCCTGTTCCGTGTACACCGCGGGACCAGTGAAAGTCGACACCATCGAGCTTTCTCCTTCTGGAGCAGCGGTGTCGCGCTGCAGTTGATAGTACGCGTGCGCGGCGAGTTCCTTGTCGCCGCCGTTGGCGATCTCATAGGCGACGTCAATCAAATAGCTGCCACGGCGGAACGTATAGATTTTCGTGACCTTGACGCCGTTACTGACGGGTGCCTCCAGGCGCAGGATTACGGTTGCTGCATCGCCGACGAGTTCCCGCCTTCCGGCGACCACGGAGAACATCGTTTTGTGATTCGGCAGGCCGTCGCCAATCAGACCACTCTGGGCGACGTATTGGTGTTTGGCGTCGAACAGGGCGAAGTCCTTTGCCTTGTCCTTGCTGTCTTTGTAGGCGTTGAATTCGAGGCGCACGATATCGCCACCGCGTTTCGAAATCTCGGCCACGAATAGATCGGTCGTGACTGTGACGGTCTCCACCTTTTCGACGGGGGAAAGCGGCACCGCCGCGGGCGCGGCGGGAAGCGCTGCGTGAAGATTGACCGAAGGTTGTGGTGCAGGAGCCTCGCTCGAACTCGCGGTGGTCGCCGCTGGTACGACCTTCGGGTGACTGTATTTCTGCCAGGCATCCCAAAGCATCACCAGCGAGAACGAAAAAACGATCAGGAGAAGCAGGCGTCGGTTGTCCATGAAGTCCCTATGGAATTCTGTGTTTGTTCAGGGTACAGGGTCGACACCACCCGCATTCCACGGATGACACCGGCACAGGCGCTGCAAGGCCAGACGGGCGCCTCTGGCAGCACCGTATTTTCTCACCGCTTCCGTGGCGTACTCCGAACAGCTGGGGAAAAAACGACAGCGAGGTCCGAGCATCGGGCTGATCGCACATCGGTAAAAGCCTAGCAGCGCAAGCAACATGTATTTCATCGTCTCATTGTCGAGGTGAAGTCGCTTTGCTCAGCAGGGTCCGGATTTCGTGCGCGAGAGCCTGTCGGTCAATGGCCAGGGGTTTCGCCGCCAGGCGCAGGACGAAATCGTTCGAGCGAAGACGGGCACGCATCAGGCGGAATTGCTCTCTGGCGAGTCGCCGGACAAGATTCCGATCGACGGAACGGCGCAGGAAGCGCTTGGCGACGACCAGACCAAGTCTCGCTCCCGGCACTTCATCAGCACCGCGCGCGCGGTAATGTAGCAGGAAATGACGACTTTTCAGTGCCTTCCTGAAACCAAAAACGGATGAGTATTCATCCGTTTTGAGCAGGCGATAGTGCTTGGGAAAAGCGGCGACCGATGGCACACGATCGGCAGCGTTCTCCGACCGGTTGCTCAAACTGCCAAGCGGTGACGGCCCTTGGCACGACGAGCGTTGATCACCGCACGCCCACCGCGAGTGGACATGCGGACCAGGAAGCCATGCGTCCGCTTGCGACGAACGACCGACGGTTGATAGGTGCGTTTCATGGTTAAGCCTTTGAAGTCAAAGCAAGATAAAACATGAGATTAGACAGTGCAGGGCATGGTCTTGTCAAGGCTATATTTTTGACCAAGCTGTGGATAACTACCAGTCAACAGGTTAGAATTTGCTCTGAGGGGCGTACGTCAAGAATCGTCGAACAGTGCTGCGGCGAACCATTCCGTCTCGCCCATTGGCCGTCAGCGTTCGTCCGCCGCCGAGAGGAAGCGTGCAGCGCACTGATCAAGAAGAGAAATCATGTTGGTCGCGCTTGGCTGCTGCTCCTGTTCAGGATTTGTCTTCATGAACCTCGATGTGTAGTTTTTGGGTTTCCTGTCTGAGCCAGTTCGAGCAGGAACTCCCCCCTCAGCAATTCAATACCTGGATCCGCCCGCTTCGCTGCGAAGGCGAGGACGACGTGGCACACGGCCTGAGGCTGCTGGCGCCGAACGGTTTCATCCTCAAGTGGGTCAAGGAGCGCTACCTGGCACGTGTCGAAGCGCTGGCAAGCGAGTATTTTTCAACGCCGGTCAATGTCGCCTTGAGCATCGCCGAACGGGCTGCGGCTACTCGCGTCGAGACCGCCCCGACAAGCGAGAAGGCACCATCGACCTCACTTGGGGCGCTGGCGGCCGTTGGCTCGGCAAGCAGGAAAATTTCGCCGTCGGACAGGGATAGAGGGAGCTACGAAAAGACGCGGCTCATTGCTGGCTTCACCTTCGAGAATCTGGTCGTCGGCAAGGCCAACGACCTGGCACGCGCGGCGGCCCGGCAGGTGGCGCTCAGCCCCGGGGGAGCCAGCTACAACCCGCTGTTCATCTACGGCGGTGCTGGCTTGGGCAAGACGCATCTGATCCATGCGATTGGTAACCAGATTCTCGAACATGATCCGGACAAGATCGTCCGTTATGTCCATGCCGAGGACTACTATTCCGACGTTGTGCGCGCCTATCAGAAGAAGTCGTTCGACGTCTTCAAGCGATACTATCGTTCGCTCGACGTTCTACTGCTCGACGACGTTCATTTCTTCAATGGCAAGAACCGGACACAGGAGGAGTTTTTCTTCGTTTTCAATGCGTTGAGCGAAGCAAAAAAGCAAATCGTGATCAGTTCCGACACCTATCCGAAAAACATTTCGGGGCTCGAGGATCGTCTGATCACCCGCTTTGACTGGGGACTTACCGTCCAGATCGAGCCGCCGGAAACGGAAATGCGCGTGGCTATCCTGAAGAAGAAGGCGGAAGCAGAAGGCGTGGCGCTGGATGACGAGGTCGCCTTCTACATTGCCAAGCACTTGCGCTCCAACGTGCGTGAGCTCGAGGGCGCTCTTAAGAAAGTGCTCGCGTATTCTGCCTTTCATGGACAGCAGATCGCTCTCGATCTGGCGAAGGAAGCACTGAAGGACGTGATCGGCTCGGTCAACCGCCAGATTACGGTCGACAGCATCCAGAAAACGGTGGCCGAGTATTTCAAGATGAAGGTTGCCGACCTGTTCTCAAAGAAGCGCACCCGGGTGATCGTTCGGCCGCGTCAGATCGCCATGTGGCTGGCAAAGGATCTGACTTCGCTGAGCTACCCGGCAATTGGTGACGCCTTTGGTGGCCGTGACCACACAACCGTGCTGCACGCCGTGAGGACGATCGACGAACTGCGCACGCGGGACAACGAGCTGAATCACGACGTGCACGTGCTTCTGCAGGTCCTGAAAGGTTGACGAAGCCGGGAAAAGTCTGTGGGTAAACGGCTGGCAAGAAGTGAACAACTGCTTCCGAAAAGGCTTGTGGAAAAGTTGTCCGCTTCTGTCCACCGCCCGATCCCCCTCCTGTACAGGCCGATGAGTAAACACAACATATTGAATTAATTTGAGAAAATTCATTTCTTAACAGCTTTGTCCGGACTATAGTCTTTATAGGATCTATAAACATGCTTCTAAGCAAAACACGACGGGACACCCTTCTGGCGCCCTTGCTGGCTGTGTCTGGGATAGTGGAAAGGCGTCATACCTTACCCATTCTGTCGAACGTCCTGCTGGAGAAGCGGGGAGATCTGTTGACGCTTCTCGCGACGGACATCGAGATTCAAATCACTACTTCGACCAGCGACGTCGGAGAGGGAAGCGATGGGGCTGTCACGGTTTCTGCACGCAAGTTGCAGGACATTCTGCGTTCCTTGCCGGAAGCGGCGGAGGTGAGTCTGAGTCTGGAGAACAGGCGCTTGCTGGTGAAAGCGGGGAAGAGCCGTTTCCATCTGCAGACCCTGCCGGCAGACGACTTTCCTTCCATGTCGATAGCGGACGGCGAGGTGACGAAGCTGCTGGTGAGTCAGCGGCAGTTTCGCCACTTGCTGTTACAAACGCAGTATTCGATGGCTACACAGGATGTCCGCTATTACCTCAACGGGCTCCTCCTGCTTGTGGAAGCCGGGGAGTTGCGTGCAGTGGCGACCGACGGTCATCGACTTGCCTACGCAAGCATGCCGCTGGCGACCGACGAGGAGGGCCCGTCGGAGACGGGCGGCTTCCGGCGAGAGCTGATCTTGCCGCGCAAGACGGTGCTTGAACTCGGACGTCTGCTGACCGATGGCGATACCCCACTATCGATCGAGATTCTGCCCACACAAGTGCGCTTCCAGTTCGGTCAGATCAATCTCGTGTCGAAGCTGATCGACGGCAAGTTTCCGGACTATCAGAGGGTGATTCCGGCAACACTCCGGAACGTCGTTACGGTAGGCCGTAGCGCGCTGTTGCAGTCGATGGTTCGCGCGGCGATTCTGACCAACGAGAAATTTCGCGGTGTGCGCCTGATGCTGGGCGAAGGCAGCTTGAAAATCATGGCTGCCAACGCCGACCAAGAGGAGGCCCAAGAAGAGATCGAGGTGGAGTACAGCGGCGAGCCACTCGATGTGGGTTTCAATGTTGCGTATCTGCTGGATGTGTTGAACAACCTTTCGGACGAATCGATCGAGTGGAGTTTCAACGATGCGAGTTCGAGCGCCCTGGTGACGGTTCCGGGCAACGATCGTTTCAAGTACGTGGTCATGCCGATGCGCATATAGAGTGCATCGCGAGAAAGCGCTGCAAGTGGCAACAGAAGTTCAATGGAAGAGATAGGCGGATTCAAAATGATGGAAGAGAACGAGCAGTTTGCGTATGACGAGTCGAGCATCCAGCAACTCGAAGGTCTCGAAGCGGTTCGCAAGCGTCCCGGCATGTACATCGGCGATACCTCGGATGGGACGGGCTTGCACCACATGGTCTTCGAGGTCGTCGATAATGCGATCGACGAGGCCCTGGCCGGTCATTGCGACGAGATCGTCATCACCATCCATGCCGACAGTTCGATTTCAGTCAGTGACAATGGTCGTGGCATTCCGACGGGCATCAAGTTCGATGACAAGCACGAGCCGAAACGGTCGGCAGCCGAGATCGTCATGTGCGTTCTGCACGCTGGCGGCAAGTTCAATCAGAACTCTTACAAGGTCTCGGGCGGTTTGCATGGTGTTGGCGTGTCCTGCGTCAACGCGCTGTCGCGCTGGCTCCGCCTGACCGTGCGCCGAGATGGGAAGAAGCATTTCATTGAATTCAATCGGGGATTGGTAGTTGATCGCCTGATTGAAGTACAGCGTGGCGTCGAAGTGTCGCCGCTCAGGGTGGTCGGCGACAGCGAGAAGCGTGGCACCGAACTGCATTTCATGGCCGACGAGGAAATTTTCGGTGCGGTGGAGTTCCACTACGAAATCATTGCCAAGCGCCTGCGTGAGCTTTCCTTCCTCAACAATGGAGTGAAGATCCGCCTCAATGATCAGCGCATGGGCAAGGAGGAAGACTTTGCCTTTCTTGGCGGGGTCAAGGGTTTCGTCGAATACATCAATCGCAGCAAGGCGGTCCTGCACACGAACATTTTCCATGCCAAGGGCGATTCGCTGAGCGCCAATGGAGTGATCAGCGTCGAAGTTGCAATGCAGTGGAACGACAGCTATGCGGAACAGGTGCTGTGTTTCACGAACAACATTCCGCAGGCTGATGGAGGAACGCACCTGACCGGGCTGCGCGCAGCGATGACGCGCGTGATCAACCGTTACATCGAGGAAAACGAGATCGCGAAAAAGGCGAAGGTCGACATCACTGGTGACGACATGCGTGAAGGCTTGGCCTGCGTGCTGTCGGTGAAAATGCCGGATCCGAAGTTCGCGTCACAGACCAAGATGAAGCTCGTTTCCTCCGAAGCGCGTCCAGCGGTCGAAGAGGTGGTGGCTGCGAAATTGACCGAGTTTCTCCAGGAGCGGCCCCTCGACGCGAAGGTAATCACCGGAAAGATCGTCGAGGCGGCGCGTGCGCGCGATGCCGCACGCAAGGCGAGGGAAATGACCCGGCGCAAGGGACTGCTCGACGGAGTCGGTCTGCCGGGGAAGCTCGCCGATTGCCAGGAAAAGGACCCGGCGCTCTGCGAGTTGTACCTGGTCGAAGGTGATTCTGCCGGAGGGTCGGCCAAGCAGGGTCGTGACCGCAAGTTTCAGGCAATTCTGCCGCTCAAGGGAAAAATCCTCAATGTAGAAAAGGCGCGCTTCGACAAGCTGATTTCATCGCAGGAAATCGCCACGCTGATTACCGCGCTGGGTACCGGCATCGGCAAGGATGAATACAAGCCGGAGAAACTTCGTTACCATCGTCTTATCATCATGACCGATGCCGATGTGGACGGCGCGCATATCCGCACCTTGTTGCTCACGTTCTTCTATCGGCAGATGCGCGAGCTCGTCGAAGGTGGCCACATCTACATTGCCCAGCCGCCGCTCTACAAGGTGAAGCATGGGAAGACCGAGCGCTATCTCAAGGACGATCAGGCCCTGAAGCAGTTCCTGCTGAACTTGGCGCTCGAGGGTTCGGCACTGACGCCGCGCGCTGGTGCTCCCGAGATCTCGGGGGGTGCGCTCGAGCTGCTGGCGAGAGAGTACCTGCTGGCCGAGGCGGTGATCAACCGTCTCTCGCATCTGATCAACCCGGAAGTTCTGCACGCACTGGTGGACAGCAATCTGGAAATCCGGCTGGCCGATGAAGCGTCGGCAGTGGTGAGCGCGGATGCACTCATGCAGGCGGTGGGCAGCACGCCGGGGATCAGCATCGCGGCACGCTACGACATGGCCCAGGAACGCTGGCAACTGCGTCTGGAGAAAGTCCTGCATGGCAATCTGAAGCTCGGCGTCATCGATGACGATCTGCTGGTCAGCGGTGACTATGCGCAGCTTCGCAAGACGGCGGAAATCCTGGCTGGTCTTTTCGGGCCGGGCGGTTTCGTTACGCGCGGCGAAAGAAGGAAATCCGTGAGCAGCTTTGCCGAAGCGATGCAGTGGCTGCTCGACGAAGTCGAGCGCAGCGTGACCAAGCAGCGCTACAAGGGCCTTGGCGAGATGAACCCTGCACAACTCTGGGAAACGACGATGGACCCGAAAGTGCGTCGCCTGTTGAAGGTGCAGATCGAGGACGCAATCAGTGCAGACGAAATCTTCAGTACCTTGATGGGCGAGCTCGTGGAACCGCGTCGCAGCTTTATCGAGTCGAATGCGCTGGCGGCGCGGAATATCGACGTGTGAGCGTGTATTCCGGTAGCACGCTCAGCGGTAGCGGTTGATCAGGTCGCGAGTTGCCAGCGCCACGCTGCGGGCGGCGGTTGCATGGTCCTGACCGGTTCCCGCGTAGAGAATGGCGCGAGAGGAGTTGATGATCAGGCCAGCGCGATCGGACGAGATCCCGGCGCGCACGGCGGCTTCGACGTCGCCACCCTGGGCGCCGATGCCGGGAACGAGCAACGGCATGTCGCCGATCAACGCGCGTACGCGCGCCAGTTCGTTCGGGAAAGTGGCGCCGACGACCAAGGCACATTGGCCATTGGCGTTCCATTCACCGCTGGCGAGACGGGCAACGCGTTCGTACAGCCTTTCGCCGCCGACTTCGAGGAACTGCAGATCGCTGCCGCCGGGGTTGGACGTGCGGCAGAGGAGGATCACGCCCTTGCCCGGAAACGCAAAGTAGGGTTCCAACGAATCGCGCCCGAGATACGGGTTGACGGTAACAGCATCGGCACGATAACGCTCGAAGGCCTCGATGGCATACTGCTCGGCGGTGCTGCCGATATCGCCGCGCTTGGCGTCGAGAATCACTGGCGTGCCCGGATGCATGGTGTGGATATGGGCGATGAGCGCTTCAAGCTGGTCTTCGGCACGATGCGCGGCGAAATACGCGATTTGCGGCTTGAAGCAGCAGACGAGATCGGCGGTAGAGTCGACGATCGTCCGACAGAAGTTGAAAATCGCGTCAGACCGGCTCGCGAGATGCAGCGGAAAGCGCGCGGGGTCGGGATCGAGGCCGACACAGAGAAGGCTGTTGCGCTCCTTCCAGGCGGAGCGGAGGGCGGCGATGAAGTTCATGGCAAGGTCAATCCGGACTAAAGCCATATTCTAGAAGGTGTTGAGGCCATTTGGCTGGCGTCGTCTGTTGGCAACAAATAGACCTGTCCGGTTTTGTAGCAGATGAATTGTCCGCTTTGA
>NZ_JAMTDV010000094.1 GCF_023806565.1 Accumulibacter sp.
TTCGTGAAGGTGGTCGTACCGTCGGCGCCGGCGTCGTCGCGAAAATCATCGAGTAAATTCAATCAAGGTGCGGCGGCGGCTCTGCGCAGCTGCCGCAATTCTGCCGCAGCAGGGGCATAGCTCAACTGGCAGAGCGTCGGTCTCCAAAACCGAAGGTTGGGGGTTCGATTCCCTCTGCCCCTGCCATCCATGTAACCAAAGCGGGCGAAATGGCCGACAAATTCAAGTTTGCGCTAGCGGTACTGCTGCTTGTGGCCGGCGTCGCTGGCTTCTATCTGCTTGCCGAGCAGGCAATGATTCTCCGCGTGCTTGCCGTCCTGGCGGGAACCGGGCTGGCCTCTGCCGTTGCCTGGCAGACCGAGCAGGGGCGCCGTTTCTTCGCCTTTGCCAAGGAGGCAACGACCGAAGCCAAGAAGGTGGTCTGGCCCTCGCGCAAGGAGACCATGCAGACGACGGGCCTGGTCTTCGCCTTCGTCGTGGTGATGGCCCTGTTTCTCTGGTTGACCGACAAGAGCCTCGAGTGGCTGCTCTATGACCTGGTCCTCGGGTGGAGAAAATCATGAGCATGCGCTGGTACGTGGTACACGCTTATTCTGGATTCGAAAAGAGCGTGCAGCGCGCATTGCTCGAGCGTGTCCAGCGCCAGGGCATGCAGCATGCCTTTGGCCGAATCCTCGTCCCGGTGGAGGAGGTTGTCGAGCTCAAGATGGGCCAGAAAAGCATCTCCGAGCGAAAGTTCTTTCCCGGTTACGTGCTGGTGGAAATGGAGATGAACGACGACTCCTGGCACTTGGTCAAGAGCACGCCGAAAGTTACCGGCTTCGTCGGTGGAACCGCCAACAAGCCCACGCCGATTTCCGAAAAGGAAGTCGAGAAGATCATGCAGCAGATGCAGGAAGGGGTCGACAAGCCCCGACCGAAGGTGCTTTTCGAGCCCGGCGAGGTCATTCGCGTCAAGGATGGGCCGTTCACCGACTTTCATGGCGCGGTCGAGCACGTCAATTACGAGAAGAATCGGTTGCGTGTGTCAGTGACGATTTTCGGTCGCCCGACGCCGGTCGAACTGGAGTTTGGGCAAGTCGAGAAGGCCTGACAGATCGTGAAGAAATCGTCCCGAGCAGGTTGCCTCGAGGTCAGGCGCGAGCCAGTGGACGAGACCCTTGCAATGGCTCGGCGGGATGGTGGGGGCATGGCCTTCGGTGTTTCAACGGCAGACCCCGCGCCGGGCAGTCGGTGGCGCCGCGTGGACCTCATCCACCGCGGCCAGTAGTGCGGCTTTCCGGCCGCGTTTGTCGTTTGGGGAGCGCTGTCGCGAGCGCGTTCGAACCCGCATACAAGGAGTTGTACCGTGGCGAAGAAAATCATTGGTTATATCAAGCTGCAGGTTCCGGCAGGCAAGGCAAACCCTTCGCCGCCGATCGGGCCGGCACTCGGCCAGCGTGGCCTGAACATCATGGAATTCTGCAAGGCCTTCAATGCCCAGACGCAGGGCATCGAGCCGGGCCTGCCGATACCCGTGGTGATTACCGCGTTCGCCGACAAGAGCTTTACCTTCATCATGAAGACGCCGCCGGCGACCGTTCTCATCATGAAGGCCATCGGCATTCAAAAGGGCAGTGCCAAGCCGCATACGGCAAAGGTTGGCACCTTGACCCGCGCGCAGTGTGAAGCGATTGCAGCGCAGAAGATGCCAGACCTGACGGCGGCCGACATGGACGCCGCCGTACGTACGATTGCCGGCAGTGCCCGGACGATGGGCGTTACCGTGGAGGGAGTATGAGATGGCAACCCTGAGCAAACGTCAGAAAGCCCTCAAGGGCAAGATCGATCCCGGCAAGGCCTACCCTGTTGCGGATGCGCTGCGACTCAGCAAGGAATTCGCGACCGCCAAGTTCGATGAGTCGATCGACGTCGCTGTCTGTCTGGGAGTCGACCCGCGCAAGTCCGATCAAATCGTCCGCGGTTCCGTGGTGCTGCCGGCGGGCACCGGCAAGACCATTCGCGTGGCCGTTTTTGCGCAGGGCGAGAAGGCTGCCGCGGCCCAGGCAGCTGGCGCGGACATCGTCGGTTTCGAAGACCTTGCCGCCGAGATCAAATCGGGCGTGATCAATTTCGACCGCGTCATTGCGACCCCGGATGCGATGCGGGTCGTCGGTCAGTTGGGGCAAATCCTTGGCCCGCGTGGTTTGATGCCGAATCCCAAGGTTGGCACGGTGACCATGGATGTGGTTACGGCCGTACAGAACGCCAAAGCCGGACAGGTGCAGTACCGGACCGACAGGGGCGGCATCATCCACAGCACGATCGGTCGGGCGTCGTTCGCCACCGACAAGCTGGCAATCAACCTCAAGGCACTGCTCGACGCACTCATCAAGGCGAAGCCCGCGACATCGCGCGGTCAGTATGTCAGACGGATTGCAGTGTCGAGCACGATGGGACCCGGCGTACGCGTGGATGCTTCCACGGTGTAGAGAACAGAATGGGCTGCGCGTGTCTGTGCGTGGCTCGGCAAGAAACTTTGTTGGGCTGTCGGCCATGCTCGCCATGCCGACGGATCGTCAAAGACCGCAGGTGTCCGAGGCTATTGCCGAAGGCTTAAGCGTGCAAGCGGCCTGCGTAGACGGTGCGCCCCGAAAAGGACTGCGCAGCGAAGGTTTCCGTACCTGTCGCTGCAGCCCCTGATCCAGGTCGCCGTGGGTGCGGTGCATGCAGCAGAATGCGCCGTTTATTGACTTGATGGTAGGAGAAGGGCCTGTGGGTCTCAATCTTGATGAAAAGAAGGTCGTCGTCGCCGAGGTGTCGGCCAAGATGGCCACCGCCCAGACGGTCGTGCTGGCCGAGTACAGCGGCCTCGCGGTGGCACACCTGACGCGCCTGCGCGCTCAGGCGCGCGCCTCGGGAGTCTATCTGCGAGTGCTGAAAAATACGCTGGTGCGCCGCGCGGTGCAGGGCACTGTTTTCGCCAGCCTTGCCGATCAGATGACGGGACCGCTGATTTACAGCGTCTCGGACGATCCGGTGGCTGCGGCGAGGGTGCTCAACGACTTTGCGAAAACCAATGACAAGCTGGTTCTGCGAAGCGGCAGCTTTGCCGGCGAGTTGCTGGACAAGGCGGGTGTGCAGGCGCTCGCGTCGATTCCGAGTCGCAACGAGTTGCTCGCCCAGTTGCTTGGCATCATGCAGGCGCCTGTTACCGGCTTTGCCTGCGCGCTTTCAGCCCTGGCCAAGCAGCGCGAAGAAGCGGCTTCCTGATCGCATCGTCAGTTTTTTGTCTATTCAGATTTAGGAGTTTCAAGTTATGGCTATTACGAAGGAAGACATCCTTGAGGCCGTCGGCGCGATGACGGTCATGGAACTGAACAGCCTGGTCAAGGCGTTCGAGGAAAAATTCGGTGTTTCGGCGGCGTCGATGGCGGTCGCAGCACCCGGAGCGGCAGCGCCGGTAGTCGAGGAGCAGACCGAGTTCAACGTGATCCTTGCAAGCTTTGGCGAGAAGAAGGTCGAAGTGATCAAGGTCGTTCGTGCAGCCACGGGTCTCGGACTGAAGGAAGCGAAGGACCTCGTGGACAGCGCACCGAAGACCGTCAAGGAGTCGATTTCGAAAGCGGACGCCGAAGCCCTCAAGAAGCTGCTCGAGGACGCGGGAGCCAAGGTCGAAATCAAGTAATACCGGCCAAGCGAGTTGGGCTGACAGTCTTCCTGACTGTCAGCCCTTTTCTGCTTTTCCGGAATCTGCTTTGCGTTGCCCGGATGACGCAAAGCGGTGCAGCGTGCAAACGCAAGCACGAGTGGCGAAGCTGCGACGCTTCCGTCCAGCTGAACCAGTCGATTTGCGTTTGTCCGTTGTCGGCCGGCGAGTTTTGCGACCCGTTCGCAATTTTCGTCGGCACGCTAGAGGATTTGCCTGCTGAGTTTGGAGCGACCATGACCTACTCCTACACCGAGAAAAAGCGTATCCGCAAGAGTTTCGCCAAGCGTGCCAGCGTACTCGACGTGCCCTACCTGCTCGCCACCCAACTGGAGTCCTTCTCCGCCTTTCTGCAGGCCAGTGTGCCGCCGGCGCAGCGCAGGAACCAGGGGTTGCAGGCTGCGTTTTCCTCGATTTTTCCGATTGTCAGCCACAGTGGCAATGCACGGCTGGAGTTCGTCAGTTACACGCTGTCGGAGCCGACCTTCGACGTCACCGAGTGTCAGCAACGTGGCCTGACCTTCGCCTCCGCCCTGCGGGCAAAAGTCCGTCTGGTCATCCTTGACCGTGAAGCGTCCGACACGATCAAGGAAGTGAAGGAACAGGAAGTCTATATGGGCGAAATTCCGCTGATGACCTCGACCGGTTCCTTTGTCATCAACGGGACCGAGCGGGTGATCGTGTCGCAGCTTCACCGCTCGCCCGGGGTATTCTTCGAACACGATCGCGGCAAGACCCACAGTTCGGGCAAGCTGCTCTTTTCCGCCCGGGTAATTCCCTACCGCGGCTCATGGCTCGATTTCGAGTTCGATCCCAAGGATCTGCTTTTCTTCCGCGTAGACCGCCGCCGGAAGATGCCGGTGACCACCCTGCTGAAGGCGATCGGCATGACGCCGCAGCGCATCCTGCGCGAATTCTTCGAATTCGACACTTTTTATCTGGGCAAGCGGATCATCGAGTTTGCGCTCGTGCCCGAGCGCCTGCGCGGCGAAGTCGCGCGCTTCGACTTCAACGATCCGTCCGGAAAGCTGATCATCGCCAAAGACAAGCGGATCACCGCGAAGCATATCCGGGAACTCGACGCGGCCGGGATCAGGCAGGTTGCCGTTCCCACCGATTTTCTCGTCGGGCGGGTCGTTGCCGAGGAAATCATCGATCAGGCCAGTGGCGAGGTCCTGGCCAATGCCAATGAAGAGATTACCGAGAGCTTGCTGGCAAAGCTCGCCGAGGCCGGCGTGGAGTCGCTGCACACGTTGTACATCAACGATCTCGATCGTGGCGGTTTCATTTCGCAGACCTTGCGCGCAGATGAAACCGTTTCGCGGCAGGCGGCACGCATCGCCATTTACCGGATGATGCGGCCAGGTGAGCCGCCCACCGAGGAAGCGGTCGAAATCCTCTTCAATGGCCTGTTCTATTCGGACGACCGCTACGATCTCTCGGGTGTCGGCCGAATGAAATTCAACCGTCGCGTTGGACGCAAGGCGGCAACCGAATACAAGGTGATGGTCAAGCATGCGCCGTCCAAGCGCGACGGTATCGTCAAGCTGCTCGGCGAGATGGTCGGGGATTCGATTGCTTCTGCCGAACAGCCTCTCAGTGAGCTGAGCCACGGACCGCGGGCCGTGGCGGAAAACCTGTCCGAGGAGGAAGCGCTGGCGCTGTTCGACCAGCTCAAGGCGCTGGCAGTGGTTGGCGAGGTGCGCGAACAACTGACTCTGTCGCCGCGCGACATAGTCGAGGTGATCAAGCTGCTCGTCGAGTTGCGCAATGGTCGTGGCGAAATCGACGACATCGATCACCTTGGTAATCGCCGCGTCCGGTCTGTGGGCGAACTCGCCGAGAATCAGTTTCGCGCCGGTCTGGTGCGCGTCGAGCGGGCGGTCAAGGAGCGTCTGTCGCAGGCAGAATCGGACAATCTGATGCCGCATGATCTGATCAACGCCAAGCCGATCAGTGCGGCGGTCCGGGAGTTCTTCGGTTCCAGCCAGTTGTCGCAATTCATGGACCAGACGAATCCGCTCTCGGAGATCACGCACAAGCGCCGGGTCTCGGCGCTTGGCCCGGGCGGCCTGACGCGCGAGCGCGCAGGCTTCGAAGTGCGCGACGTACATCCCACCCACTATGGCCGCGTCTGCCCGATCGAAACGCCGGAAGGCCCGAACATCGGACTGATCAATTCGCTCGCCCTGTTCGCGCGGACAAACGAATATGGCTTTCTCGAAACTCCGTACCGCAAGGTGGTCGACGGTCGCGTGACCGATCAGATCGAGTATCTTTCGGCGATCGAGGAAGGGGCGTACATCATCGCCCAGGCCAATTCGGACATTGGTGATGGCGGCGTGTTGACCGACCAATTGGTCACCTGTCGCGAGAAGGGTGAAACGATTCTTGCCGAACCGGGACGAGTGCAGTACATGGACGTGGCACCGAGCCAGATCGTGTCCGTGGCGGCTTCGCTGATTCCCTTCCTCGAGCATGATGACGCCAACCGTGCGCTGATGGGAGCGAACATGCAGCGGCAGGCGGTGCCCTGCCTGCGTCCGGAGAAGCCGCTGGTTGGCACCGGTATCGAACGCACCGTGGCCGTCGACTCGGGTACCGCGGTGCAGGCGCTGCGCGGTGGCCTCGTCGATTACGTCGATGCTTCGCGCGTCGTGGTGCGGGTCAACGACGACGAAACCGGGGCGGGCGAAGTGGGTGTCGATATCTACAACCTGGTGAAATACACGCGCTCCAATCAGAACACCAACATCAACCAACGGCCCCTGGTGCGTGTCGGTGATCGCATCGCCAGGGGTGACGTCGTGGCGGATGGCGCATCGACCGACAAGGGCGAACTGGCCCTCGGCCAGAACATGCTCGTCGCATTCATGCCGTGGAACGGCTACAACTTCGAGGATTCGATCCTGATTTCGGAGCGCGTGGTCGCCGAGGATCGCTTCACCTCGATCCACATCGAGGAGCTGACCGTCGTCGCGCGTGACACCAAGCTGGGTCCCGAGGAAATCACCCGTGACATCGCGTCGCTTGGCGAGTCCCAGTTGTCGCGGCTTGACGAGTCCGGGATCGTGTATATCGGGGCCGAAGTCGAAGCCGGCGACGTGCTGGTCGGCAAGGTGACGCCCAAGGGCGAAACCCAGCTCACTCCGGAAGAGAAGCTGCTGCGCGCAATTTTTGGCGAAAAGGCTTCCGATGTGAAGGACACCTCGTTACGCGTGCAGTCGGGCATTGCGGGGACGGTCATCGACGTGCAGGTCTTCACGCGCGAGGGGATCGAGCGCGACAAGCGGGCGCAGTCGATCATCGACGATCAGTTGCGCAGCTACAAGCTCGACCTGGCTGATCAACTGCGCATCGTGGAACGCGATGCGTTCGCCCGTGCCGAGCGCATGATCATCGGCAAGCCGGCGAATGGCGGGCCGAAACGACTGGCCAAGGGCAGCGTGATTACGCAGGATTACCTCGACGGCCTCGACCCGCATCACTGGTTCGATATCCGGATGGCTGACGAAGACGTCGCGCAGCAGCTGGAATCGCTGCGAGAGGGTCTGGAAGTCACCCGCAAGGGATTCGACGTCGCCTTCGAAGAGAAGCGCAAGAAGCTCACCCAGGGGGACGAGCTGCCGCCGGGCGTGCAAAAGATGGTCAAGGTCTATGTTGCCGTGAAGCGTCGCCTGCAGGCGGGCGACAAGATGGCAGGACGACACGGTAACAAGGGCGTGGTTTCGCGCATCGTGCCGGTCGAGGACATGCCGTACATGGCGGATGGACGGCCGGTCGACATCGTTCTCAATCCGCTCGGCGTTCCTTCACGAATGAACGTCGGGCAGATTCTCGAGGTGCACCTGGGCCTTGCGGCCAAGGGGCTGGGATTCAAGATCGGCGAAATGTTGCGTCGGCAGGCGGCCGCCAGCGAGGTCCGCGCTTTTCTCGAACAGATATACAACGGCACCGGCACACCGGAAGACCTGGGCCAGCTGGACGACGGCGAAATTCTCGAAATGGCGGGCAACCTCGAGGCTGGCGTGCCATTCGCCACACCGGTTTTCGATGGCGCCAAGGAGTCGGAAATAAAGTCCGTCCTGGCGCTGGCCGGGATGCCGCAGTCGGCGCAGATGGTCCTCTACGATGGCCGTACGGGCGAGCGCTTCGAGCGTCAGGTTACGGTCGGCTACATGCACGTGTTGAAATTGCATCACCTGGTCGATGACAAGATGCACGCCCGTTCCACCGGCCCCTATTCGCTGGTGACGCAGCAACCGCTGGGTGGCAAGGCGCAGTTCGGTGGTCAGCGCTTCGGTGAGATGGAAGTGTGGGCGCTCGAGGCCTACGGATCGTCGTACGTGCTGCAGGAAATGCTGACCGTCAAGTCCGACGACGTGAATGGCCGCACCAAGGTGTACGAGAATATCGTGAAGGGTGATCACAAGATCGACGCCGGCATGCCCGAGTCCTTCAACGTCCTGGTCAAGGAAATCCGTTCGCTGGCGATCGATATCGATCTCGAACGTTTTTGATTGTCTTGCCGAGGGGTGACGAGAGACTTGAATCCTCCAGCCGCATGACTCTCCACCCCTGATTGCTCACTCCTTACTGGAGCAAAAGATGAAAGCATTGCTTGATTTGTTTAAGCAGGTTACGCAGGAAGAGCAGTTCGATGCGATCACCATCGGTCTCGCCTCACCGGACAAGATTCGCTCGTGGTCGTACGGGGAAGTGAAGAAGCCGGAGACGATCAATTACCGTACTTTCAAACCCGAGCGTGACGGTCTGTTCTGCGCCAAGATCTTCGGCCCAATCAAGGACTACGAGTGTCTCTGTGGCAAATACAAGCGGCTGAAACATCGTGGCGTCATTTGTGAGAAATGTGGCGTCGAGGTCACACTCGCCAAGGTTCGTCGCGAGCGGATGGCGCACATCGAGCTCGCCAGCCCGGTTGCCCATATCTGGTTTCTGAAGAGCCTGCCGAGCCGTCTCGGCATGGTGCTCGACATGACGCTGCGGGACATCGAGCGGGTACTCTATTTCGAAGCCTTCGTCGTCTTCGACCCCGGCATGACCCCGCTGGCGCGCGGTCAGCTGCTGACCGAAGATGACTACCTGGCCAAGGTCGAGGAGTACGGCGACGACTTCTACGCGGCAATGGGTGCGGAAGGTATCCGCGAGCTGCTGCGCTCGATCGATCTGGCTCGCGAAGTCGAGACGCTGCGCGGTGAGCTCGAAACCACCACCTCCGAGACGAAGAGCAAGAAATTCTCCAAGCGCCTGAAGATCCTCGAGGGCTTTCAGAAGTCGGGAATCAAGCCGGAGTGGATGGTGCTCGAAGTGCTGCCGGTTCTGCCCCCGGACCTGCGTCCCTTGGTACCGCTTGACGGAGGGCGTTTCGCGACTTCCGACCTCAACGATCTCTATCGCCGCGTCATCAACCGCAACAATCGCCTGAAGCGTTTGCTCGAGTTGAAGGCGCCAGAAATCATCGTGCGCAACGAGAAGCGAATGTTGCAGGAAGCGGTGGACTCGCTGCTCGACAACGGCCGTCGCGGCAAGGCGATGACTGGCGCCAACAAGCGCCCGCTCAAGTCTCTGGCCGACATGATCAAGGGCAAGGGGGGACGTTTCCGCCAGAACCTGCTCGGCAAGCGCGTGGATTACTCGGGGCGATCGGTCATCGTCGTCGGGCCGCAGCTCAAACTGCACCAGTGTGGCTTGCCGAAACTGATGGCGCTCGAACTGTTCAAGCCCTTCATTTTCAACCGCCTCGAGGTGATGGGTCTGGCGACCACCATCAAGCAGGCAAAGAAGATGGTCGAGACTCAGGAAGCGGTGGTCTGGGACATTCTCGAGGAGGTGATCCGCGAGCACCCGATCATGCTGAACCGCGCACCGACGCTGCACCGTCTCGGGATTCAGGCGTTCGAGCCGACGCTGATCGAGGGCAAGGCGATCCAGTTGCATCCGCTCGTTTGTGCCGCATTCAACGCCGACTTCGACGGCGACCAGATGGCGGTGCACGTGCCGCTCTCGCTCGAAGCGCAGATGGAGGCACGGACGCTGATGCTGGCGTCCAACAACGTGCTGTCGCCGGCCAATGGCGAGCCGATCATCGTGCCGTCGCAAGATATCGTCCTGGGTTTGTACTACGCCACCCGTGAGCGGATCAATGCCACGGGCGAGGGAATGGTTTTCCCCGATCTGGCGGAAGTGACCCGCGCCATGCACGCCGGGGAACTCGATCTCCACGCCCGCATTTCGGTGCGCATCACCGAGTACGAGAGTGATGGCGAGAACGGCTGGCAGGAGAAGGTTACCCGTTACAACACGACGGCGGGGAGGGCGCTGCTTTCCGAGATTCTGCCGAAGGGCCTGCCTTTTGGCCTGATCGACAAGACCCTGAAGAAAAAGGAAATCTCGAAGTTGATCAATGCTGCCTTCCGTCGCTGCGGACTCAAGGAGACGGTCGTATTCGCCGACAAGCTGATGCAGAATGGCTATCGCCTGGCGACGCGCGCGGGTATTTCGATCTGCTCCGACGACATGCTGGTGCCCGCGCAGAAGCGCGACATCATCGCCGCTGCCGAAACGGAGGTGAAGGAAATCGAGAACCAGTACACCAACGGTCTGGTGACCAACGGCGAGCGCTATAACAAGGTGGTCGACATCTGGGGACGCACCGGCGACCAGGTCGCCAAGGTGATGATGGAGCAACTCGGCCATGTCGAGGTGCTCAATCGCCAGGGTGCGATGGAGAAACAGGAGTCGTTCAACTCAATCTTCATGATGGCTGATTCGGGCGCCCGTGGTTCCGCCGCGCAGATCAGGCAGTTGGCCGGAATGCGCGGCCTGATGGCGAAGCCGGACGGTTCGATCATCGAGACGCCGATCACGACCAATTTCCGTGAGGGTCTCAACGTTCTTCAGTACTTCATTTCCACGCACGGCGCGCGCAAAGGTCTGGCCGATACCGCTTTGAAGACGGCCAACTCCGGTTACCTGACGCGACGCCTGGTGGATGTCACCCAGGATCTGGTGGTCGTCGAAGAGGACTGCGGAACTACCAACGGCGTCACGATGAAGGCGCTTATTGAAGGGGGCGAGGTCATCGAGGCATTGCGCGAGCGGATTCTTGGTCGCGTCACCGCGTCCGACGTGGTGAATCCCGATACCGAGGAAACGGTCATCGAGCAAGGGACACTGATCAGCGAGGATCACTGCGACCTGATCGATCAGTTGGGGATAGACGAAGTCAAGGCGCGCACGCCGCTTACGTGCGAAACCCGCTACGGACTTTGTGCGAAATGCTACGGGCGTGATCTTGGTCGCGGTTCGCCGGTCAACGTCGGGGAAGCAGTCGGTGTCATCGCCGCGCAGTCGATTGGCGAGCCGGGAACCCAATTGACGATGCGTACCTTCCACGTTGGTGGTGCAGCCTCGCGCGCTGCCGTCGCGAGCCATGTCGAGACGCGCAGTGCCGGGGTCGTACGCTTTACGTCGAGCATGCGCTACGTGACCAGCGCCAAGGGCGAGAAGATCGTCATCACGCGTTCGGGCGAGATCCTGATTACCGACGACAACGGCCGCGAGCGCGAAAAGCATAAAGTTCCCTACGGTGCGACGCTGCAGGTCGCTGACGCCGAGACAGTCAGGGCAGGCGCCAAACTCGCCAGTTGGGATCCGCATACGCGGCCGATCATCGCCGAGTACTCCGGTCTCGTGAAGTTCGAAAACGTCGAGGAAGGTGTCACTGTTGCCAAGCAGATCGACGAGGTTACCGGGCTTTCGACACTGGTCGTGATCGATCCGAAGCGTGGCGGCAAGGCGCCGAGCAAGGGTCTGCGGCCGCAGGTGCGCCTGTTCGAGCCCGACGGCCAGGAAGTCCGTATGCACGGCAGCGATCACCCGGTGACCATCACGTTCCAGGTGGGCGCGATCATCAACGTCATCGATGGGCAACAGATCTCGGTTGGTGACGTGCTCGCGCGCCTGCAGCAGGAATCGGCCAAGACGCGCGACATCACCGGTGGCCTGCCGCGCGTCGCCGAACTCTTCGAGGCGCGCACTCCCAAGGATGCCGGCATGCTCGCCGAGTTCACCGGCACCATGTCCTTCGGCAAGGATACCAAGGGCAAGCAGCGGCTGGTGATTACCGATCTCGACGGGATCGCGCACGAATACCTGATCCTGAAGGACAAGCACGTGCTGGTTCACGATGGACAGGTGGTGAACAAGGGCGAGCTGATCGTCGATGGCGCTCCGGATCCGCACGACATTCTGCGGCTGCTGGGCGTCGAAGCGCTGGCTGTCTACATCACCGACGAGGTGCAGGATGTGTATCGGCTGCAAGGCGTGAAGATCAACGACAAGCACATTGAGGTGATCGTTCGCCAGATGTTGCGTCGCGTCAATGTCCTCGACCCGGGTGATACCAAATTCATCAAGGGCGAGCAGGTCGAGCGTGCCCACCTGCTGGACGAAAATGACCGCATGATCGCCGACGGCAAACTGCCGGCGACTTACGAGCACGTTCTGCTGGGAATTACCAAGGCGTCGCTGTCCACCGATTCGTTCATCTCAGCGGCGTCGTTCCAGGAAACGACAAGGGTATTGACCGAGGCAGCGATCATGGGCAAGCGCGACGAGTTGCGCGGACTCAAGGAAAACGTCATCGTCGGACGTCTGATTCCGGCGGGTACCGGCCTCGCCTATCACAACACGCGCAAGAAGAATGCGGCCGGCGAGGACATGGCCGGCGGCGACCTGGCGCTAGACGAAGAGTTGCCGCATGGGGAAGAAAGTGTCCAGGATGCTCCGGTTGCTTGACTTGGGTTGCAATAGACCCTAGAATCTCCGGTCTTTGTCGCCGACCGCCATTGGGTGAGGCGGCTGCTCATGAACAACGCCAAGGCGGCCTTTGGTCCGCCTTGGTTTTTTGCAGGCGCCATGTGCTTGTCGCAAGGGTTGCCGAGCCGAACATAAGGGTGGAAACATGCCAACCATTAACCAACTGGTGCGCAAGCCTCGCGAGGCGATACGCAGCAAGAGTAAAGTTCCGGCGCTGAGTAATTGCCCACAGAAGCGGGGGGTGTGCACCCGCGTCTACACCACCACGCCGAAAAAGCCGAACTCCGCCTTGCGCAAGGTCTGCAAGGTGCGGCTTACGAATGGTTTCGAAGTCATTTCGTACATTGGCGGTGAAGGCCACAACCTCCAGGAGCACTCGGTCGTCCTGATCCGCGGTGGTCGCGTCAAGGACCTGCCGGGCGTTCGTTATCACACGGTTCGTGGTTCGCTGGACACGCAGGGCGTCAAGAAGCGTAAGCAGGGTCGTTCGAAGTACGGAACCAAGCGCCCGAAGGCTGCTTGAGTTTCGTTCGAGTAAGGGTCGCTCGTGATGGGTGGCCGGGAGGGATGGGCGCCGTGTCCTACCCTTCGACTGAATTGTGACTATGAGAGGTTGCCATGCCCCGTCGCCGTGAAGTGCCCAAGCGCGACATCTTGCCGGATCCGAAATTCGGCAATGTCGAGGTGTCCAAGTTCGTCAATACGATCATGAAGAGCGGCAAGAAGTCGGTTGCCGAGCGCATCGTCTATGGTGCCTTTGACCAGATCGTGGCGAAGACCGGGAAGGATCCGCTGGAAGTTTTCGGGTCGGCTCTCGGCAACATCAAGCCTCTGGTCGAAGTGAAGAGCCGACGCGTCGGTGGTGCCAACTACCAGGTGCCCGTCGAGGTTCGTCCAAGTCGCCGTATGGCGCTCGCCATGCGCTGGCTGCGCGAGTCGGCTCGCAAGCGGTCGGAAAAGTCGATGGGCCAGCGCCTCGCGGCGGAGATGCTTGAGGCTTCGGAAAGCCGTGGCGGCGCCGTAAAGAAGCGTGATGAAGTGCATCGGATGGCCGAGGCGAACAAGGCGTTCGCTCACTTCCGGTTCTGAGGGGCCGGCGCCGCTATCCTGTGTTGTCGTTCGTTCTTTCTTAGTGAAGGTGTATTACCGTGGCACGCAAAACTCCCATCGAGCGTTACCGGAACATCGGTATCAGTGCTCACATCGATGCCGGCAAGACAACGGCGACCGAGCGCATTCTGTTCTATACCGGTATCAACCACAAGATCGGGGAAGTGCACGATGGCGCCGCAACCATGGACTGGATGGCGCAAGAGCAGGAGCGCGGTATCACCATCACTTCGGCAGCGACCACCTGCTTCTGGAAGGGCATGCAGCTCGACCGCCCGGAGCACCGGATCAACATCATCGATACCCCCGGTCACGTCGATTTCACGATTGAAGTGGAGCGTTCGATGCGGGTTCTCGATGGCGCCTGCATGATCTATTGCGCCGTCGGTGGTGTGCAGCCGCAGTCCGAGACGGTCTGGCGCCAGGCGACCAAGTATAAGGTTCCCCGCCTTGCCTTCGTCAACAAGATGGATCGTCAGGGTGCCGATTTTTTCAAGGTGGTGGACCAGATGCGGAGCCGCCTGAAGGCCAATCCGATCCCGATCGTGATTCCGATCGGCAAGGAAGACTACTTCGAGGGTGTCGTCGATCTGATCAAGATGAAGGCGATCTACTGGGATGAAGCCTCCCTGGGTATGAAGTTCGATTATCGCGAGGTTCCCGCCGAAATGAGATCGGATGTCGACGAGTGGCGCAGCAAGATGGTCGAAGCCGCCGCCGAGTCGTCCGAGGAATTGATGGACAAGTACCTCGACCAGGGTGATCTCTCCGAAGCCGATCTGATCCAGGGCCTGCGCCAGCGCACCATTGCCTGCGAGATCCAGCCGGCGCTATGTGGAACGGCGTTCAAGAACAAGGGCGTGCAGCGCATGCTCGACGCGGTGATCGATCTGCTGCCGTCGCCGGTGGATATTCCGCCGGTAAGCGGAGAAAAGGAGAGTGGCGAGCCGGATACGCGCGATGCGTCCGACACCGCGAAGTTCTCGGCTCTGGCCTTCAAGCTGATGACCGATCCCTATGTCGGGCAATTGACCTTCATTCGCGTCTATTCCGGTGTCCTGAAGTCGGGCGACACGATCTACAATCCCACCAAGGGTCGCCGCGAGCGCATTGGGCGCCTGTTGCAGATGCATGCCAACAATCGGGAGGAGCTCAAGGAGGTTCTCGCCGGTGACATCGCCGCCTGCGTCGGCCTCAAGGAGGTGACCACCGGCGAGACGCTCTGTGACCCATCGGCGGTGATCACGCTCGAACGGATGATCTTCCCGGAGCCGGTCATTCATGTCGCCGTCGAACCGAAGACCAAGGCCGACCAGGAAAAGATGGGCATCGCCCTGGGTCGTCTGGCGCAGGAGGATCCGTCGTTCCGGGTGCGTACCGACGAGGAGTCGGGGCAGACGATCATTTCGGGGATGGGTGAGCTGCACCTGGAGATTATTGTCGATCGTCTGAAGCGCGAATTCGGAGTCGATGCCAACGTCGGCGCGCCGCAGGTGGCTTACCGCGAGTGCATCAAGAAGTCGGTCGAGCAGGAAGGCAAGTTCGTCAAACAGTCAGGCGGACGTGGCCAGTATGGCCACGTATGGCTCAAGATCGAGCCCAACGAGACCGGCAAGGGCTACGAGTTCGTCGACGCGATCAAGGGTGGCACGGTTCCGCGCGAATATATTCCAGCGGTCGACAAGGGTTTGCAGGATGCGATCAGCAGCGGCGTGCTGGCAGGATTCCCGGTCGTCGATATCAAGTTCACGTTGTTCGAGGGCTCCTATCATGACGTCGACTCCAACGAGAATGCTTTCCGGCAGGCGGCAGCGATCGCCTTCAAGGAAGGAATGCGACGGGCTTCGCCGACCTTGCTCGAGCCGATGATGTCGGTGGACGTCGAGACACCGGAAGACTATATGGGCAACGTGATGGGTGACCTCTCGAGTCGCCGCGGCATGATCCAGGGAATGGACGATCTACCGGGAGGAATCAAGGCGATCAAGGCGGAAGTGCCCCTGGCCGAAATGTTCGGCTATTCGACCACCTTGCGCTCGTTGAGCCAGGGTCGCGCCATCTATTCGATGGAATTCAAGCACTACGCCGAGGCCCCGAAGAACGTTGCCGAAGCGGTGATCAACAAGAAATAGTCTGACTTAGGAAACGGGGATATGGCCAAGGGAAAATTTGAACGCACGAAGCCGCACGTGAATGTAGGCACGATTG
>NZ_JAMTDV010000095.1 GCF_023806565.1 Accumulibacter sp.
GCGCCCGAGTGAGTTCTGCCGCCGCGTCGGGGTCCCGGCGGACAAACGCGTCGAGAATCGCGGCGTGTTCGTGCTGGGTCTTGGGCATTTCGCTGGTTACCGACAAGAGCGCGCGTACGTAACGCTCGACCTTGTTGTACAGGGAACGGATTTCGCCGAGCAGGATCGGTCGCCCCGCCGCAGCGTAGAGGGTCGAATGAAACAGCCAGTTCAATTCGCCCCAGCGACCGCTGTCGACCGCATGGTCGAAGTCGTCGAAATGTCGGCGCGCCTGCTCGATCGCAGCATCGCCGATCCGCGAGGCCGAGATCCGTGCCGCGCGGGCTTCGAGCATCGCCCGGATTTCCATGTACTCTTCGATTTCTGCCGGCGACAAGGACGCCACGACAGCCCCGCGGTTGCGCAGAAAGGTGACCAGGCCCTTGGCTTCGAGGTGTTTGAGCGCTTCGCGCACCGGGATCTTGCTGACGTGGAAATGCGCCGCGATTTCGTCCTGCCGGAGCAACTCGCCAGCCGGCAGCAAGCCATCGACGATCGCCTTCTTGAGCATCTGCGCAACGTGATCCGAAGCGCTGAGCGGGGGCATCTTCTGGGCGGCGACGCGTTCGAGCAGCGATGGCATGGGCGGCGTGGGGAACTCCGAATATCGTATACGATATAAGCTTGGGACCGGGAAGATACCGACAGTTTTGAAGAATGACAAGCTGCAGTGCAACAATCAGCGACTGCAAGCAGGCATCGCGCACCGTCGCCGCGTTGCTGCCACCACCCGCATCGCTTCCCGAAGACATCCCCTACGCATGCAGGGAAGGTGGAAGTCGAGGCGCGATTCGAGGCGCGATTCGAGGCGGGATTCGAGGTTTGGTGTTCGTTTCACCTTCTGCTAGAATGCACGTCCCCCCGGAGAGATGGATGAGTGGTTTAAGTCGCACGCCTGGAAAGCGTGTTTAGGATAATCTCCTAACGCGGGTTCGAATCCCGCTCTCTCCGCCAGAAAATGATCGTAACACACTGCTTTATTGGTTTCTTTGCAGAGCCGGAAAGCACGTCGGCGGCGCCTGGCAAAGCACGCGGAGCACAAGCGACAGGCATGCGGTCTTGTGCCGAATGCATGAAACGACGCGAGGCGCTCGCCACCAACGTTCTCGTCACACATCGGCATCAGTCAGGCGACGACGCTCGGTCGACGCGAACTGCGTCCTGCCAGCGCTGTTGCCGCTGCCCGCTGACCAGTTCAGTGTGTAGTCGATGCACTCGATCGTTGCGCTCGCCGGATGTTCCGCGAGCAGCACAGTCGTTTCGAGTTCACCACGCACGACGAGCCGCGCGCTGCTGCGCGTGGGCGGCGGCGCAGACGATGACACGCCGTCTGCAACCGTGCGCTCGAGTGCTGCGAGATCGGCTTGCGGGTCGAGAAGACGCAGCACGAGGCCGGCGCGTTCGTCGCGCACGAGTTCGATGCGGTCGACCTTGGCGAATGCGGCAAACGCCGAAGCGAACAGCGGCGCGAGCAGAGCGTCGGCCATTTCGGCTGTCGCGGCCCAGGCAGTGAGCTGGATCATCACGCGGCAGGCCGAGACCTGGCGGTAGCCACTCGCCTGGCCATCGCGGACAACCAGGGCGCATCCGGCCGGCGGCGGGCGGCAGAAGACGATCGTCTCATCCCACTCTGCGGCGCAGCCGGCGCCTTGCGATGCGCCCGGGTTCTCGCCGGCAAGCGGTGCGCGTCCGGCTGAGTCGTCTGGTTTGCTGCGCGCGGTGCGCCGGATCTCGTAGTCGTCACCGGGCCGCGCGAGCCGCCCGGGAGCGAGTTCGACTTCGAGAATGTCGCCGGCAGCGATCTCGCGTGGCAGGAGAAACTCCGCAACACTGCCCGCGCTCGACAAGGGAAAGCGCCGGCTGCGGATCGCCGGCTGGCGCGGTTCCCGATTGTCGTCGTGCTGGCTCCCAATCGGACGCAGGCGGCTCGCCGCAACGTTCAGCAGCGGCAGGCCGGTGGGAGCGACGAGCGGGCCGATGGCGAGCGTCACGTCGGCGGGTAGCGCCAATCGGGCTGCGTTGGCCAACCAGTTTTCGAGGCTGTTAAGCATCGGCTGGAGTCGTTCGATGGCCCGCGACCGAGCGGCGGATTGGCCGCCCGGATCGTCAGCTTCCCGAATCGGGCTCAGCCGACCGATCGCCGGCGGAACCTGCAAGCATTTCCTCGCGCACCTGGATCGCGCCACTGATGCGCAGCAGGGTCTGGTGCAGCTCGGCCTGGCGGTTCTGCAGTTCGGCCATCACTTTCTGCCCCGAGGCGTATTCCTCGCGGAGTCCTTCGAGGCGGGTCTGGATTTTCTCGTGCATCGAATGTTCGTCCATTTCAGATTCGAGTTGATGTTGGTGGCGGATCAGCGCCTAGGCCAGAACCCTGTCGCGGAGTTCCACGACCTGTCCACGCATTTCCCTGAGCGCTTCGATGAGCACCGGAATCAAGCCCTGGTAATTGACAAACTTGCGATCGGTAAGGATTTGCACCAGGTCGGGGAACACCTTTTCCACGTCCTGGGCCAGTACCCCCATTTCCCGTTTCTGGCCCAGCGTTGGGTCGATCCATTCGAACGAGAAACCACGCAACGACAGCAGGCGCGTCAGGGCATCGTCGATCGGGGCCATGTTCTTCTTCAAGCGCTCATCCGAAATCGCCGTTTCTCGCTCGGGCGATCGTACGGGTTGAGGCACCACTCACCGACCTTCTTGCCACCATACCGCGCGGTCTCGTCGACGTTCGCCCGGCCGCTCTCGTAGCCGCCGCCCCAGGGATACTCTCGCCCGTCGCTGCCGTGTGCGGCGCGTTCCCATTCTTCCTCGGTCGGCAGGCGGATTTCGTAGCCCAACTGCGCGCTCAGCCAGCGCGTGAAGGCGACCGCTTCGTACCAGTCGACGTTCGTCCGTGGCCGGTTCGCCTGCGGCCAGCGCGAGGGCTCAGGGTCCGGCCGCACAACGTCGGACCACCAGCGCTCGTCGCGATAGCCACCGGCGTCGACGAAGGTCTGGGACTGAACGTTGGTCACCGGGTAGCGCAATGCGGAAAGCCGGCAGCGTGCGCTTCTCTCATTTCTCGCCGTAGAGGAATTCGCCGCCGGGAATCTCGACCCTGTCGAGGTCGGGCAGCAGGGTCGTCCGCCGGGAAGGCGCTGTCGGCCGGGTCGCCGCTCCCGCTCGGCACACGACGTTCGACTCGTGTGATTCGTCCCTCGGCATCAGCAATCTCGTTCGTTCCTTGTGGGCGGCGACCAGCCAGCGCCGCGCCTCCGCCGCTGAAACCGCAAGTGGAGCGCTGCGGCGAGGCTGGCCGATGGCATGCCTCGGCTTCGGCCAGGAACTCGGCGCGCAACTCACGCGCCAGCGTCAGGCAGAAGGCTGACTGGCCTTACGGCTGCAGTTTGGTCGATCCAATCTTGTCGGATTGCTTCAGGACCGATGGCCTGGACAATCCGTTGGCGTCGAGCGTCGAGCGATTGGCGCTGTGACTCGTCGAACTGCTGCCAACCCTGGTCTGGCCTGACCCGGCACTCGCTGGCGGACGACCGGACGCGCTCGCGGCCGTCTTCGTCTGGCTCGTTCCCGCACCCGCTTGCGACCTGGTCTGGCTCGTTCCCGCAGCCGGCTGTTGCTTGTGAGGTTTGCTCGGCGGCTGCGATTCGCTTTGCGGCCAAAAGGGGCTGCTCGAGGAACCGGGATAACTTCGGTAAGGGCTCACGTATCCCGACTCGTCGGTGTACGGGTTGGCGCTCCCCTGGGACCGGTAAGGCGAAGCGAAGTAGGTCCCCTCCTGTGTGGAGCTTCCCTGCTTCGAAACGTCGATTGCGGTCGCCGTGCCCGAGATCGCCAGCAGACAGATCGTGATCGGTCGAATTTTGCGTGCCATCGCTTTCCTCGGCAAATTGCAGAAATGGATGAAAATGGGGAGTGCCTGCCCGCGACCAGTGCCGTCAGCCGCCGACCACCGACAGCGCCTCGTGGTACTCGTAGTCGAGGTCTTCCGCGACCTCGCTGCAGGTGACCTTGCCAAAGGCGACGTTGAGACCGTTGCGCAGGTGTTCGTTGTCCCGCAGCGCCTGGCGCCAGCCCTTGTCGGCGATCTGCAGCGCGAAGGGCAGCGTCGCGTTGTTGAGGGCGTAGGTCGAGGTGCGCGGCACACCGCCGGGCATGTTGGCGACGCAGTAGTGCACGACGTTGCCGACGACGTAAGTTGGATCCGCATGGGTCGTCGCCCGGGCGGTTTCGCAGCAGCCCCCCTGGTCGATGGCGACATCGACGATCACCGAACCCGGCTTCATCTCGTCGACCAGCTTTCTCGTGATCAGCTTGGGCGCGGCGGCACCGGGAATGAGGACGCCGCCAATGACCAGGTCGGCGCGCTGCACGTGATGCTCGACGTTGTCGCGGTTGGAAAAGACGGTGATCACGCGCGCCCCGAGCAGGCGATCGATGCGCCGCAGCACGTCGATGTTGCGGTCGATGACCACCACCTGCGCGCCACTGCCGACGGCCATCTGCGCCGCGTTCGAGCCGACGACCCCGCCCCCGAGGATGACGATCTTCGCCGACGGGACACCGGCGACACCACCGAGCAGGATGCCCATGCCGCCGTGTGCCTTCTCCAGACAGTAGGCTCCGGCCTGCACCGACAGGCGACCGGCGACCTCCGACATCGGCGCCAGCAATGGCAAGCCGCCGCCGGGCTGGGTCACCGTTTCGTAGGCGATGCAGACGGCGCCGCTGCGCACCAGGTCGGCACACTGCTCGGGATCGGGGGCGAGGTGCAGGTAGGTGTACAGAATCTGCCCCTCGCGCAGCAGCGCACGCTCTCCGGCCTGCGGCTCCTTGACCTTGATGATCATTTCGGCGTTCGCGAAGATCTCTTCCGCGCTCGCCGAGATCACGGCACCGGCCTTCCGATACACCTCGTCAGTTGCGCCGATGCCTTTTCCGGCACCGGTTTCCACCGTCACCCGATGACCGTGGGCGACCATTTCCCGGACCGATGACGGGGTCAGCCCGACACGGTATTCATGGTTCTTGATTTCCCTGGGTACGCCAATGTGCATTTCTGTCTCCTTTGCCAGTAGTTGCGGGGCTGCCCATCTTAGGCCATTTCCGCCGCCGCGACCGCTTTTTCGGTGCATTCATGCGACCGCGGCGAGGCTCGCAGGCGACCGCGCGTGGCGCCAGGACTATCCCGAGCAGGCGCTTGCGTTTACACTGCCGCTGCGCGGTGGCTGGCAGTCGGTGCACCAACGCCTGCGCACCCCCTCCTCGTGGCTGGATGAATCGCCACCTGCTTTCTTGAAACCGATGCTGCCCGTGCCAGAAACTCGCCAGCCAGCCGTCGCCGACGCCGCCACATGATTGCCAGTGCCGGCGGCAGCGCCGATCCGACGCGCCCCTCCCGGAGCCAGGCGCTGCCGCCGGCGGCCGCTTCGATTGCCGGCGAGCTGGCGAGTTTCCAGCGCGAAATGCTGCGCTTTGCCGTCCTCCAGTTGCGCGATCAGGCAAGTGCCGAAGATGCGGTGCAGGAAGCGATGCTCGCCGCGCTACAGGGTGCCGATCGTTTTGCCGAGCGGGCAAAGCTGAAGACCTGGGTGTTCTCGATTCTCCGGAACAAGATCGTCGACATCATCCGCAAGCGAGTGCGTGAGCCCAGCTACGAGCAACCCGAGAACGAGATCGACGAGAGCGATTTCGATCCCCTGTTCGGCGCCGACGGTCACTGGCAGGGCGATAGCCGGCCGGCGGACTGGGGAGACCCGGAAAAGGCGTTCGAAAACCGGCGTTTCTGGGCAGTTTTCGATGCCTGCCTGAACCGCCTGCCACCGGGCACCGCGCGCGTGTTCATGATGCGCGAAATGCTCGGCCTGGATACCGACGAGATCTGCGAGGAGTTGTCGATGAGCAGCAACAACTGCTGGGTCGTCCTGCATCGGGCGCGCATGGGCCTGCGCCTGTGCCTCGACCAGAAATGGTTCGCTGGCGGAGACTCGTCGCGATGATGAACTGCCGGCAGGCCGTCCGCCTGATGTCGGAAGCGATGGACCGTCCCCTCAAAGGCGGCGAGCGTTTCGCGCTGCGTTTTCACTGGCTGATCTGTGTCGGCTGCCGCAACTACCGGCGGCAGTTGTCGTTTCTGCGCGAGGCGTGTGGGCAGGAGGTGACGACCGACGAGCCGGCACCGCCACCGTCCACCTGAGCCGGCCGCGAACTTCCGGGCTCGCGCGGATCCCGGCCAGCGCGCTGCCACTTCGGTGGCGCGGCCGGAGAGTGGCCAGTTGCCGCCGACAAGCAGGAATCTCGGACCTCTGTTCCCGAACGGATTGCATTGCGTCGCCGGACGAGGCAGAATCCGCCACTTCCTTGATCCAGCAGCCGCCAGTCCTGGTGCTCCGCGCGTGCGCACGCCCCCTATTTCCACCGCTCCAACCGAATCGCCGCCCGCTGCCGCCAGGCTCGACAGCGTGCTTTGCAGCGGCGCCGCGGCGCGCCTGATCTGGGCCATCGGGGCCCTGGCGCTGCTGTGGACGACTGTCCTCTGGGCGCTCGATTGAAACCTTCGGCCGGCATCCGCGCCGATCCCCAACTGCGTTTCGACAACCTGACGCTGGGCTACAACCGCCACCCGGCGGTTCACCACCTGCACGGAGAAATTGCCGCCGGCAGCCTGCTCGCCATCGTCGGCCCGAACGGCGCCGGCAAATCGACGCTGCTCAAGGCAATCGCCGGCGAACTGCGGCCGCTGGCCGGCCGCATCGAACGGCATGGCCTGCAACGTTGGCAGATCGCCTACCTGACGCAGCAGGCAACGCTCGACACGGGCTTCCCGATCATCGTCCATGATTTCGTCGCGATGGGCCTGTGGCGAGAAATCGGTGCCTTCTCCGGCCTCGACCGCCGGTTGCGCGGGCGCATCGACGAGGCGATCGCCACCGTCGGGCTGAGCGGCCTCGAACGGCGCCCGATCGGCTCGCTCTCCGGCGGCCAGTTGCAGCGTGCGCTGTTTGCCCGCGTCGCACTGCAGGACGCACCCCTGGTTCTGCTCGACGAACCGTACGGAGCGATCGACGCGGCCAGCGTGCGCGATCTGGCCGCGCTCGTGCGACGCTGGCACGGCGAAGGGCGAACGGTGATCAGCGTGCTGCACGATCTCGATCACGTCCTGCGCGAATACCCGGAAACCCTGCTGCTCGCGCGCGAAGTCGTCGCGCGTGGCGCGACCGCGAGCGTGCTCGGCGAGGCCAATCTGGCACGCGCGCGCGAACTGGCCGAAGGTCGTGGCGACGACGCACGGACCGCGATCTGCCATGGCGATGGGGGGAGCGCATGAACGAAGGCTGGTCGACGCTGCCGCTGCTCGCGCCCTTCATCGAGTTCGGCTTCATGCGCCGGGCGCTGGCCGGCTGCCTCGCGCTGTCGATCGGCGCAACGCCGGTCGGCGTCTTCCTGATGCTGCGCCGCATGAGTCTGGCCGGCGATGCGATGTCGCACGCGATCCTGCCCGGCGCCGCGATCGGTTATCTGATCGCCGGCCTGTCGTTGCCGGCGATGACCTGCGGCGGCCTGATCGCCGGCCTGGCGGTGGCCGTGCTGACCGGCGGCGTTGCGCGTAACACGGTGATCCGGGAGGACGCCAGTCTCGCCACCTTTTACCTTCTGGCGCTTTCCGCCGGCGTCTTGATCATCTCGCTGCGCGGCAGCAGCGTCGATCTGCTGCACGTCCTCTTCGGCAGCGTCCTGGCGCTCGACGATGCCGCCCTTTTCCTGCTCGCCGGTTTCGCCTCGCTGACGGTGATCGCGCTTGCCTGCGGCCTGCGCCTGTTCGCGCTCGAGGTCTGCGATCCGGCCTTCCTGGCGCGCGTCAGCCGCCTCGCCCCGGTCGCGCACTATGGCTTCCTGATTCTGCTGGTGCTCAATCTGGTCGCCGGTTTCCATGCGCTCGGCACGCTGATGGCGCTGGGGATCATGATCCTGCCGGCGGCCGCGGCGCGCCTGTGGGTCGACCGGCTCGGAGCGCTGCTGCTGATCGCCGTCGGCACCGCCTTTGCCGGCTCGCTGCTCGGTCTGCTGCTTTCCTATTACCTCAATCTGCCGGCCGGACCGGCGATCGTCCTCACCCTGGGTGCCGCCTATCTGCTGTCCATGACGATCGGGCGGCTGGGGCCGGTGGCCGCGCGCTGGCGATCGACCTGGCATTTCGAACGCTGAAGGAGGAGAATATCGATGGCACGTGCTCTTGCCCAGACGCTGCACCGACTGGCGGCGATCGCCCTGGTTGGCATCATCGGTCTTGCCGGCGGCCGCCTTGCGGCGGCTGAAACGCTGCCGGTGGTCACCAGCTTCAGCATCCTCGGCGACCTCACGAAGCAGGTCGGTGGTGACCGCGTCGAGGTGCATAGTCTCGTCGGCCCGGGAGCCGATGCGCACGTGTACCAGCCCACCCCGGGGGACGCCCGGCTGCTGGCGCGAGCGAAACTGGTGATCGTCAATGGACTGGGCTTCGAAGGCTGGATCGCTCGCCTGATCCAGTCCTCGGGCTACCGCGGCGGGGTGATCGTCGCCAGCCAGGGAGTCGAAACCCTGCGCCTCGCCGGCGCCGACGCGGACAGACACGCGCAGCACGGCGAGGTCGACCCGCACGCCTGGCAGGACCTGGCCAACGCCCGACGCTACGTCGCCAACATTGCCACCGCTCTCGCCGACGCCGACCCGGCGAATCGGGCCTACTATCAGGCGAACGCCAGCCGGCTCGAGCGGCAGATCGGCACCCTCGACGCCGAGCTGCGCAGCACGTTCGGCTCGCTGCCCGCCGCCCGGCGAAAGGTCGTCACCTCGCACGACGCCTTCGCCTACTTTGGCCGCGCCTATGGCATCCGCTTCCTCGCTCCGGTCGGCGTCAGCAGCGACGCCGAGCCGACGGCACGCGAAGTCGGTGCGCTCATCCGGCAGATCCGCCGGGAAGCGATTCGCGCCATGTTCATCGAAAGCATCGCGGACCCGCGCCTGCTCGAGCGCATCAGCCGCGAATCGGGCGTGCGCATCGGCGGCACGCTGTACTCCGATTCGCTGTCCCAGCCCGGCACGCCGGCGGACACTTACCTCGGCATGGTGCGCCACAACGCGAAAACCCTGTCTGCGGCGCTGGCCGATTGAAATGGCAGGGATCAGCGAGTCCAAACCGCCTTCCCCGGTCAGTCGCAACGGCCAGGCGACTTCGGAGGGGGAGCCGGTCTCTGCCGCTGGCCTCTCCTCCCCGACCGCTGCCGAGGCGCTCAAGCGACACGAATTTCTCACCGGAATGCGCGACACGCTGCCGCTGCTGCTCGGCGCGCTGCCGTTCGCCCTGATCTACGGAGCAATCGCCGCCAGCTCGGGCCTGTCGATGGCGGCGGCGATTGCCATGTCGGCGTTCGTTTTCGCCGGATCTTCGCAGTTCATCGCGGTCGGACTGGTCGCCGCGCAGACGCCGGTCGCAATCATCGTGCTGACGACGCTGATCGTGAACCTGCGCCACATGCTCTACAGCGCGACCCTGCTGCCGTACCTGAAAGAGTTGCCGCAGCGGTGGCGGATCCCTCTCGCGTTCTGGCTGACCGACGAAACCTTCGCGGTGACGGTGCATCGCTTCCAGAGGAACGACGCCTCCCCCTACCAGCACTGGTACCAGCTCGGATCGTCGATCGCCATGTATCTCAACTGGCAACTGTGGTGTTTTCTCGGCCTGCTGCTCGGCAACAGGATTCCCGACGCGCAGGGCTGGGGGCTCGACGTGGCGATGCCGGTCACCTTCATCGGCATGATCATCCCCTTCGTCAGGACTCTGCCGGTAGTCGTCTGCGTCCTGACCGCCGGAGCCGCCTCGCTGCTCACGCTGACCCTGCCGTACAAGCTGGGAATCGTCGTTTCGGCCGGCGCCGGAATCGCCTCGGGCCTGCTTGCGCAGCGCCTGGCTGCCACACGCGACGAGACATGCCGGCAATGACCACGACGGAAGCCTGGATGATCGGCGGGATGATGGCGGTGACTTTCGGCATTCGCTATTTCCTCTTCGCCATGGCCGACCGGATCCGCCTCGCGCCGTGGCTGGAGAGCTCGCTCAAGTTCATCCCACCGGCGGTGCTCACCGCGATCACCCTGCCGGCGGTGCTGCTGCCGAAAGGCGACTGGCACCTTTCCCCGAGCAACCCTTATCTGATCGCGGCGCTGGTCAGCCTGGCAGCCGGAATTCTCGGCCGCAATCTCCTGCTCACGATCGCCCTCGGCCTCGCCGCGTTCTTCGCCCACCGCCTGCTGCTCTAGCACAGCGCCGCAGCGCTACCTGCCCTCCGCGCGTTTGCGCAGCATCTCGATGATCATCGACGCGGTCTGCTCGATCGAGCGATGGCTGGCGTCGATGATCGGCCAGCCGCGGCGAATGAACAGGCGACGCGCTTCGAGTACTTCCCTGCGCAAGCCGTCGAGGTCGGCGTAGTCGATGTTGGCATCGTCCTTGAGCGCGCTCAGGCGGGCGGCGCGAACTGTCGCCAAGCGCACCGGATCGACCGTCAGGCCGACGACGAGCGGCCCGTTCGCCTGCAGCAGGCCCACCGGCGGCGGCGCGCCGGGCACCAGCGGCACGTTGGCAGCCTTGATGCCGCGCGACGCAAGATACATGCAGGTCGGTGTCTTGGTCGCCCGCGACACACCGACGACGATGACGTCGGCGCCGTCTAGGTCTTCGCTGCCGATTCCGTCATCGTGCGCCAGCGTGTACTTCATGGCCTCGACGCGGCGGTAGTAGTCCTCGTCGAAAACGTCGCGCGAGCTGTTATGGACCTGTACCTCGGCACCCGAGTATTCCGCGAGCTGCCCAAGCAGCGGCTCCAGCGCGAACTGGTAGGGGATCGCGAGCCGCCGGCAGCCTTCTTCCAGCGCCTCACGTACGTCGCTGTGACTGATGCTGTGCAGAAGGTAGCCCGGTGCGCTGGCCAGGGCACCGAGGATCTCGGGAACCTGGTCGAGGTGACGAACCGCCTTCCAGAGATGGCGCTTCACTTCCACTCCGGCTAGCTGCGTGACGGCGTTGCGCGCCAGCATCTCGACCAGTTCGCCGGAGGCATGCGAGACCAGATACAGCACGATCTTCGTGGACACTTCTCCGTCTCCTTGCCGTTTGCGCCAACCGCTCAGCGATGATAGCCGCCGTCGAGGCGCAGCACGCTGCCGTTGATCATGACGTTCTTCAGGACGTGCAGGACGAGCATCGCGAACTCGGCGGGATCGCCGAAGCGATGCGGAAACGGGATCTGGTGGGCGAGTCGCGAGTCGAGGTTCCGTTCCATGTCGAACAGGGTCTGCGTTCCGAACAGGCCGGGGGCGATGCCAACGACGCGAATGCCGAGCGGGCCGAGTTCGCGCGCAGCGGGCAGGATCATGCTGACCACGCCGCCCTTCGACGCCGAGTAGGCGGCCTCGCCGCTCTGCCCTTCATAAGCGGAAACGGACGCCGTGGACAGGATGACGCCGCGCTCTCCGTTGGCGAGTGGCGGCAGGCCAGCCATGTCGGCAGCCGCCAGCCGCATCATGTTGAAGGTCGAGATCAGGTTTACCTCGACCAGCTGGCGGAAATCCTCCAGCGGCATCGGGCCACCAGCGCCGAAGATCGGCTCGAAGTGGCCGCGGCCGACGCAGTGCACCAGCACCCGCGCAGCACCGTGCGCCGCCCGCGCCCGGGCGATGGCCTGATCCGCCGATTGGGCATCGGCCACGTCGCAGTGAATGGCGAGGGCGCCGATTTCGTCGGCAAGCCGTTGCACACCGTCGGCGTCGATGTCGATGACCGTCACATTGGCCCCCGCCTCGGTGAGATAGCGCGCCGTTTCGGCTCCCAGGCCGGACGCCGCGCCGGTGACCACCGCCGGACATTCCCACAAGTCCATGCTGCCTCTCCCTGTATCGCCCGCAGATCGCGCCGGCGCCAGCGCGCATTATCGGGGGTCGCGCCCCGGCGCGCAAACCGCCGGCCGCTGCTCGTGGGCGGCTGGCGGCGTGTCATCAATCTGTCACAAATCGGTCACATAATCCGGACGTCGTTCCGCTCAACCGATAATCAAGGAGACTCCCATGATGTGCAATCCGGCAGCCCGCTTGCGTGCTTCGCTTGTTCCCGTAGTCGCCTTTTCCGCCGTACTCGCCTTCGCCCCGATGGCCCTGGCCGCGGCACCGGTGGTCAGGATCGACGGATCGAGCACGGTATATCCGATCACCGAAGTCGCGGCACAGGAGTTCCAGCGGGTGAAGCTTCACGAAGTGCATGTCAATATCGGAGTTTCCGGCACCAGCGCCGGCTTCACGAAGTTCTGCCGCGGCGAAACCGACATCTCGAATGCATCACGGCCGATCCTGAAGCGGGAAATCGAGGATTGTGCCAAGGCCGGCGTGCGTTTCTACGAGATGCCGATCGCCTACGACGCGCTGACCGTGGTGGTCAATCCGCAGAATGCCTTCGTCAGCAGCCTGAGCGTCGCCGACCTGAGAAAGCTGTGGGAGCCCGCTGCGCAGGGCAGAATCAATACCTGGAAGGATCTCAATCCGGCGTGGCCGGCCCAGAAAATCAAGCTCTATGCTCCGGGCGCCGACTCCGGCACCTTCGAGTCCTTCACCGAAATCGTCGTCGGCGAGCCCAAGTCCAGCCGGCCTGACGTCAGCACGGCCGAAGACCACGCGGTACTGGCCCAACGCATCGCCGCCGACAAGGATGCCCTGGGCTACCTGAGTCTCGACTATTACGTCGAAAACCAGAAGACGCTCAAGGCGGTGGCGATCAGCGACGGCAAGGAGGCAGTCCTGCCAACCGTCGACAACATCCGCAATGGCAGCTATCAGCCCTTGTCGCGGCCAGTCTTCCTCTACGTCAGCGAAAAGTCGCTGGAGAAGCCCGCGGTCAGGGAATTCGTCGACTACCTGATGAAGAACGGCCCGCGCCTGGTCGTTGAAGCGAATGACGTACCGCTGCCAGCGAGGGCGTACAGCGACAACCTCGAACGCATCGCCGCAAAAAAGGTCGGCAGCATTTACGGTGGCGAGAACAAGGCTCGCCCGCGTCCGGCCGATATGAAGAAGCTGCTCGAAGCCTTGATGCACGGCTCCTGAGCGGCCGAGCGGAAAAACAAGCGAAGGGGCCCGGTCGGGCGCCGAAGAATCCACGCCCGGACGACCGTACCAGGCCCCCCATCACCCGTCCCACTCCGTTGCGGAATTTGCAATGCCAGAACCAGCCATCCTTGCCGGCGTAGACGCGATCGTCGCTGCCGCACACCAACTGAAACTCCTGCGGCTCGCCAGCGCAAGCGCACAGAAACCGCCTTCCGCCAAGACAGTGAAGTCCGGCGCCAAGCGTGTGCGCTGCAAGCTGCGCATTCCGAAAGGCGAATATAGGGAACTGGCCCGGCTGCGGAAGCAGCTGGCGCGCCAGGGCGTCGATGTGCGCAAGAACGAAGTGGTCCGTGCCGGCCTGCTGCTGCTCGTCGGTCTCGACCGCAATGAGCTCAAGGTGGCGATACGCGAGGTCATCGCGCCCGAACCCATAGTTCCGGCACGCGCGTAGCGGCAAACCCCGGCCCCGCTGCCAGGGATCGACCGCCTAGCCGTTCGGCCGCTCGGCGGTCTGCTGCCGCCGGGCGAGGCCGCCGGCAAGAAGCGCACTGGCGAACAGCAAGGGCGTCACCGGTTCGGGGAGCGAAGCGCTGGCCAGGTTCCAGCCAATGACGTCGAAGGCGCGCAGGTCGGTGGGGGTGATGCCCAGCTTCTCGCCACCAGCAGCGGTCGGGTCCATCACGCCGATACCGAGATCATCCTTCCAGTGACTTGCCTGCCGTCCATCTCCGAAATTCTTCCCGGTGGCGAACAGTGCAATGTCGGTGGCGCCACCGTCGATCGAGAAGTACTTGGCACGACTGTCCGCAGTCCAGTCGATGGCGCCAACCACGGCACTGTCACTCGAGTACCGATACAGATCGAGCGGGGTCACGTTGGTGAAGTCGTCCTCGGGAAAGGGCCCCGCCGCCGGTGGCGACTCCGTGTCCAGGACGTCCACGCCGCTGATGAAGCCGAGAGCGTGACCGAGTTCGTGCGTCGCCAGACCGACGAAATCGTACAGGCCCGCGCCGATACCATCCGCCGGGTTGAAGTCGTAGAAAAAACTGCTGTTGAACGTGATGTTGGCATCAATCGTGGCATTGTTGCCGGCAATCAGTCCGAGGGCCTTGGCATCCGCCCGCGTCATGGCAATCGCCCGGTTGTTGGCACTGCCGTTGGCGTCGAGATAGGGCGTGGCGCTGCCCGCTCCATTCGGATCGTTGGCCGTGCGATTGATCAACATATTTACCGAACCGACCGGCAAGTGGGCAACGGCGGTGGCGTCATCCGCGGAAGTGGCATCGGCGATCAGCGCATCGCGCACCATCGTATAGGGGGCAAGAACGGCCGCTGTGGAGGTACTGGCCAGGACTCCCGGGGCGAGAACGGCAAACCCGGCATTTACATTGATCGTCACGTTGTCGGTAAAGTCCGACGACCAGCGCGCACCCGCGGCCGCGAAAGCCGCGTCGGCCTGGGAATTGCCCGTCGAACTGAAACTGAAAACCAGTCCGGCGTGAACGACTCCGGCAACGAGACCCAACGGCGCAGCAAGAATGATCGGCAAACAGCTGGAAGGCGGGCGACTATGCATCGGTTTTCTCCAGAACATACGGCGGACGGGCTGTGGCGCGCCAAGGTCCGCGGATTCTATCGCAGAACGGGCACCGGTTCGGCGTAGACATTCTGCGCGAACCGACCGCGAAACAGTTTGCAACCTTTTTTTCTTGCTCGCATCGTGCTGGCCACCGCGTGCGTGGCCTGGGCACCCCTTCCACTTCGCCGGATCGCGAACACGCGGCGCACAAGGGTCATCTCGCCTATCCTCTCCACCTACGATGAACCCCGTCTTCGCCTGCACACCATGGATAATCTGTTTGCCAAGCTGCCCCCATTCAACGCGGAAGACGAGCAGTTCCTGCAATTGCTCGCACGGCCGGGCCTCCTGATCGAACGCATAGTATCGAGCGGACATTCGAGCCCACCTGATTTTTATTATGACCAGCCAGAGGGCGAATGGGTTCTCCTGTTGCAAGGGGAAGCTCTCCTGCGCTTCGCCGACGAACCCGAGGCGCGCAGGCTGCGCACGGGCGATCACGTAGATATTGCGCCACATCGTCGACACCGGGTGGACTGGACCAGTCCCGACCAGAGGACGATCTGGCTTGCCATCCACTACGGATCGACGGGGTCCCCGGCCGAATCGGCATGACGGTTGCAGACACTTGCAATGCGGAGGGCCGAGCCCGATTGCCTCTCTTCCAGCGCCGCAAGCCCGGAGCTTCGTGAGTCGCTGCCGCAACTTTCGCGTCAAGCCGGACACGCCTGTGTGCAGGGTGAGGCATCCAGCCCGCGCCTGACGAATTGCGGTGCATAATCGTACGAATGCCGGCTGCACCGTCTATGCGAAGCGGAACGGGGCGTCCGTGATCGCCAGCGATTGCCGGGC
>NZ_JAMTDV010000096.1 GCF_023806565.1 Accumulibacter sp.
CGGACTCTTAATCCGTAGGTCCAGAGTTCGAGTCTCTGACGCCCCACCAAATTGTCAATGCGTTAGCGCTGCTCTCCAGGCGTCTCGATGGTCGGACTGCCGGGGGATCCGCACATTCCCGAAATGCCGCCGCGAGGCGGAGTCACGCCGCATATCCAACTTGCCGAATCGTCTGCTGTCTGTGCAGAGCCGAAGGAGCCTACCGTCCATGGCCGCAGCATCACGTCCAAAGCAATCACAAGGCGCAGGTGCGCACCTGATGCGGGAAGTGTGGATGCGTTGCCAAGCAGCTCGCTGATTGATCGACTTGCAGGGGTGTTCTCAAACGACTTCGGGGGAGACGAGTTGGGCGCCCGGTTATTTGGCGCACTGACCGAGCTTGTGGCGATCTGGTCGCGCTGCCGCTCACGCTGCGGGTCCTGAAAGCTGCCCGGCGGATTCTGGGCGCTCGGTCAGCATGCTGCAGAGCCGGACAACGAGCTTGTGGGCGCGGGTAGCGCGACCTGGGGTCTGTCGATCGGCGACCACTGGCGCCGCAAGCACGTGCCCAGCGCAGATTCGCTGGGCTACGAAGCAGTAGCAGATAACCGCCACGCCTGCGCCAGTCGAATCCTGCCACCGACGGGCTGCTCGCATCTTTGTTCTTCGACCAGCCCGAGGCTGATGCGGGAGCGCGAGAACGACTCGGACGCGATGGATAGCCGGGCGGTCTTGCAGCACCGGCGCTGTTGGTGGATGCGATGGCGGCGATTGCGAAATCGCTTCGCATAATCTAAGGTTAAGAGACAAAGAAGGGATGAAACCATGAGCTTCGTTGATCCCGAGTTGGCTGGGCCCGTCCAGGCGTTCGCCACCGCGCTGGGAATCGGCCTGCTCGTCGGTATGGAGCGCGAGCGGCGCCGCGATTCGGCGGCCGGTCTGCGCACCTTCGCCCTCGTTGCCATGCTCGGCTGCTTGTTCGCGTTGCTCAGCGAAACGACAGGTGGGCCTTGGGCCTTGCTCGCAGGGCTGTTGGTCGTCTCCGGCGCCATGATTGCCTCGAACTTCTCGGCGCGGCAGGAGGAACAGTACCGTGGCTTCACTACCGAGGCGGCGATTATCGTCACCTATGGCTTGGGGGCGACGGTCTGGTTCGGGCATGCGACGCTTGCCGTGATGCTGGCGATTGCGACGACCGTGCTGCTCTATTTCAAGGCCGAGCTCAGCCGCTTCAGCCGGCGTATGACGCCAATCGACATCAACTCGACTCTGCAGTTCGCCGTGCTATCGCTCGTCGTTCTGCCGATCCTGCCGGATCACGACTACGGCCCCTACGATGCCCTCAACCCGCGCGAGGTGTGGTGGATGGTCGTCCTCATCTCCGGACTGGCGCTTTCCGGTTACCTTGCCCTGCGCATCATCGGTGCCCGCCACGGTGCCGCCCTGCTCGGCATCTTCGGCGGCCTCGCCTCGAGCACGGCGACGACGATGATGTTCTCACGCCATGCCCGCGCGCATGTCCACCTCGTGCCTATGGCGGCGATCGTCATCCTGATCGCAAACCTGATGGTCATGGTTCGCCTCGGCATCGTCACCGGTGTCGTTGCGCCTGATCTGGTTGGTGACATTGCTGTCGTCTTTGCCTGCGGGTTGGTGCCCGGGCTCGCTCTGACCCTCTATGGCTGGCGCATCCTCAACGCCGGCGGCGAACTTCCGATGCCGGCAGTCAAGAACCCGACGGAACTGAAGACGGCCCTCTCCTTCGGCGCCCTCTATGCGGCCGTGCTGCTGGCTGCCGCGTGGCTGCAGGACGTCGCCGGCAATCGCGGCGTCTACCTTGTTGCCCTTGCATCCGGGTTGACCGATGCTGACGCCAGTGTGCTTTCCACGATCCGCCTGTTCCATCTCGAAAAGATCGCGGCGGGTGAGGCGGTCATCGGGGTCACCTTGGCGCTGATGTCCAATCTGGCCTTCAAGATCGGCCTGGTTGTCAGTATCGGTGGTGCGACTCTGGCACGTCATGCGTTGCCTGGCCTGTTCGCCATTGGTGCCGGCATGGGAGCCGGCTTGCTGCTGATCTGACTTCGGATCCGAGCGAGCGTCATCGCATCGTGGGCGGGGAGCCTGGGCAATGTTTCGGCATGTCGTGCCAGCCTCATTCTCCCACCGTTGCGGCAGACATTCCGGAAATCGGTGACGCGCGCGACTCCGCGAAGGACGACAATCAGTCAGCGCCGGATACGGCTCGCGAGGATCACGAAACGCCCTTGCCGATTCCGAAGACCTTGAGGTGGGGCATCGAGGCTGCCGATCCTGGGCGCGCGTGCCGTCTTCGCGCCGCGCGCCACGAGCGAGCGAGAGAGTCGGTAGGTCGCAACCGAGCGCAGGGAATCATAGCCGAATTGTGTCGGTGTCCCCTGGATTTTACTGATGTGGAGACCGAGAGGTCACCGCCGTATTTGGATTGATACGGTTCAGCGGTCGATGGTCGATACAGCGCACAGGCATGATGGGCGACCGCCTGGGTTGCTGGCTATTGTGAACGAGCTATAAGGTGGCAATCGAAGTATCGAGCACGGACCAGGTCCGCGACGGGTTATTGCGGGAGCGGGTTGTCCGGTGACCGCAGTTCGACGCCTCCTGGTAGCCGATCAGGCGCCAAAGTGTGGGCCCAGGAAGAGGCCAGGGAGATATCTCGCGCTCGATGCAGGCTACCGGCGAGAACTGCGACTACCGGCGTTGCCCGGGTGCTGATGTGCCAAAGGGGGACAAGGCTGCCAGGGAAGGCAAAGATTTCAGCTATAAGCGGCCAAAGACACTGATTTCATTGGTGCCCCCACGCGGAATCGAACCACGACCTGATGATTACAAATCAAC
>NZ_JAMTDV010000097.1 GCF_023806565.1 Accumulibacter sp.
GTCGTCGCCTTTCTCGGCGCGTGCCGGTCCGCCGGACCGATGCGCTGTTTCATGATCGGATCGTCGAAGCGGCGGCGATTGTGCCGGCAGCTGTGGCGATTTGTGGCGACAGTCCTGACCGTTGGTCGAGAACCCGCCCGGCCAACGCACTGTCAGATGAGGCGAAGATGACATTTTCGTTCGGCCGCTGCGCGACCCGTCGTTGCCGGAGATGGCTGCGGCAGCGATGGCGGGATGGGGGTACTGGCGCTCGCGGGACGAACGGGGGCACTGAGAGTTACTCGCGCGCAGGCGGCTTTTCCCGCGTCAACCCGCAGGCGCCAGGTTGGGAGCAAGGCGATGGCAATTTCCCCGGATGTACGTTTCGACCCGGCGCGGAGTGCACGATGAGCGACAGCCGTAGCGAACGCGACTCCTTCGGCAGCATCGAGGTGCCTGCCGAGCGCTTGTGGGGCGCGCAGACCCAGCGTTCGCTGCAATTCTTCGCGATCTCGGGCGAGCGCATGCCGCAGGAGATCGTGCATGCCTTGGCCAGCGTCAAAGCCGCCTGCGCGCGCGTCAACCGCGAGCTTGGCCTGCTCGCGCCGGACAAGGCAGCGGCGATCGCCGCCGCCGCCGAGGAGGTACTGGCCGGAAGCCACGCGCAGGAGTTCCCGCTGTCGGTGTGGCAGACGGGTTCCGGCACGCAGAGCAACATGAACCTCAACGAGGTGCTGGCCAACCGCGCATCCGAGCTTTTGGGCGGCGAGCGTGGCGAGCGGCGGCGCGTGCATGCCAACGACGAGGTCAATCTCGGGCAGTCTTCGAACGACGTGTTCCCGACGGCCATGCATGTGGCCGCGGCAATCGGTATCGTGCGCAGGCTGCTGCCGGCATTGCTGCGACTGCGCGCCACGCTCGCCGCCAAGGCCGCCGAATTTGCCGACATCGTCAAGATCGGCCGCACGCATCTGCAGGACGCGACTCCGCTGACACTGGGGCAAGAGTTCTCGGGCTACGTCGCCCAACTCGAACACGCCGAATCGCTGATTGCCAGTATCCTGTCGTCGCTCTATCCGCTGGCGATTGGCGGTACCGCCGTCGGCACCGGTCTCAATACGCACCCCGAATTCGGCGAGCGTGTCGCCGCCGACCTCGCCGCCGGCAGCGGTCTTCCCTTCGTCAGCGCCGGCAACAAGTTTGCCGCGCTGGCCGCACACGATGGGCTGGTGGCCGCGCATGGCGCCCTGAAGACGCTCGCCGTGGCGTTGATGAAGATCGCCAACGACATCCGCTGGCTGGCCTCCGGGCCGCGTTCGGGGCTGGGCGAGATCGCCCTGCCCGACAACGAACCCGGCAGTTCGATCATGCCGGGAAAGGTGAATCCGACCCAGTGCGAGGCCTTGACCATGCTCTGCTGCCAGGTGATCGCGAACGATACCGCGATCGGCATGGGTGGCGCGGCCGGCAATTTCGAACTCAACGTCTTCAAGCCGCTGATCACCCACAACTTCCAGCAGAGCGTACGCCTGCTCGCCGACGGCATGACGAGCTTCGAGGCGCACTGCGTCAGCGGCATCAGCGCCCGACGCGAGCGCATCGCCGCATTGCTCGAGCGTTCGTTGATGCTGGTGACGGCACTGGCGCCACATATCGGCTACGACCGTGCCGCCGAGATCGCCAAGCGGGCGCACCGGGACTCCAGCACCTTGCGCGAAGCGGCGCTTGCCCTGGGCTATGTCAGCAGCGAGCAGTTTGACCGCTGGGTACGGCCGGCGGTGATGGTCGGCGGCCGCAGCCCCGACTGACGGTCAGGCAGCGCTGCGCAGGTCCTCGCTGCTTACCGTTTGCCGCAGGATCTCGCGGAAATCGTTTCCGATCCGGCCGAGCGCTTCGATCTGCATCACCAGCTTGCCTTCGACGTGGACCAGTTCCTCGATCCGTTCCTCCAGCGTGTCGGTCGCCTGATGAATGCGCTTGATGCTCTCCAGCCGGCGCTTGAGCTGAATCTGGTGCTCGCGAATCTGGATCTCCATTGGTGCCATGATCGCCTTCAGCCACGACTCGGCATCGCGGTTCGCGTGTTCGAAAGTCTTGCGCACCTGGATCGCCACCTCCTCGAAAAAGCGCTGGGTGAGCTGGCTTTTTTCGTGCGTCAGCAACTGGAACATCGAGTTGATGTGAGTGTTGCACCACTGGTCGAGGCGGTCGATTTCCTTTTCGTACGTCAGCAGCGAAAAGCCGATCGGCGTACCGAGCTTGAGGCCGTGTTCGACGGCGAATTTCTTGTAGATGGCCTCCATCATGGTGATGATTTCGGCAACTTCGGCATCCGAACTCGTGAGGTTGCCGCGCGCAACCGCGAAGAACTGCTTCATCGCCTCCGAAAGTGTGCTGGAAAAGGTCGCCTTGACCATCTTTTCTCGCGTCGACGTGCTCAACAGGCGAAGCGAATCGAGTCCGAGATGGGCAAAGAGCTTGTTGGTGAGTTGCGAGAAGATGCTGCGCACCGCGTAGTAACGCTGCAGGCCGGATTCGAACTCCTCCTTTTCGCCGCGTACCTTGCCCATCATGTACTCGACGACGCCCTTGTTCTTGCCGCGTAATTCGGCGAGTTCGGTGAGCTGTTCGCGCAGTCCGGCCAGCCTCGATTCGAGCAGGCCGCGGATCCGCTGATGACAATCGGCAAACTCCGCGTCGATGCCGTCACGAACGATTTCCTGCTTGGCTGGAATCAACTCTTCGGAGAGCGCGTGTTCCAGATCCTCTAGGCGACTGCGTCGGAGCAATTCGGCATCGCCGTTGATCTTGGCGACCAGCGCCTTCTGGGCCGAAACCGGAAAGATCTGATCTTCCGGCAGGTCGAGCGTCCACGCGCAGGTGTCGACCTGCCGCGTGATCTCTGCGTCGATTTCTTCCGACGATTTGAGCTCATCCCAAAGGCTGTCGATCTTGTTGAGAACGACGATGCGTCCCTTCTTGCGACCCCCTGGCGTACCGATGTGATCGCGCCAGACGGTCAGGTCGGATTGCGTCACACCGGTGTCGGCGGCCAGTATGAAGAGCACCGCGTGGGCGTTGGGGAGCAGTGACAGGGTCAGCTCGGGTTCGGTGCCGATCGCGTTCAGGCCGGGCGTATCGAGGATCACCAGTCCCTGTGCGAGCAGCGGATGCGGAAAATTGATCACTGCGTGACGCCAGCGCGGGATCTCCACGGTACCCTGTTCATCGACGCGAAAGATCGTGGAATCGCCGTCAGTCAGCGCGAAGCCGAGCCGCTCGGCACGCGCCGCGTCGACGCGAACGACATCACTGACATGACGAAGCGCATTCTGCATGCCATCGGCCGAACCGGGGTCGATCGGGATGAACTCCCACTCGTCGGGAAAGCGCTTGTATTCGCCGATGCTCGAATTCGATTCCCGGGTCTCGATCGGCAGCAGCTCGATCGACGGCGGCTTCGAGCGATCGTACATCAGCTCGGTCGGACACATCGTCGTGCGACCGGCGGTCGACGGGAGAATCCGGTTCCCGTAACCGGCGAAAAATATGGCGTTGATCAGTTCCGACTTGCCACGCGAAAACTCGGCGACGAATGCCACGTGCAGGCGATCCTCGCGCAGCTTCTCCAGCAGGTGGGCGATGCGACGGTCCGTCTGCGCGTCGGTCAGTTCGTGCTCGACCAGCCAGGCAGCGAACGCATCGAGGACTCCGGAGATGCGGCTGCGCCATTCGCTGTAGGCGGCAAAATGTTGGGCAAGCGTCATGGTAGGTTCCGGCACAAGGCAGAGGTTTTCACTCTAACACAAAGTCTCATTCAATCAGCGACATGGGGTTTGGCGTCAACGCTGGCAGCGCGGACAGTAAAAAGTCGATCGCCCCGCTTGGCGAATGACGCGCACTTTCCCGGCGCAAACCGGACACGGCTCGCCAGCGCGACCATAGACGGCGCAGGCGAGCTGGAAGCATCCGGCGCCGCCATCGCTATGCACGTAGTCACGCACACTGCTGCCGCCGGCGGCAATCGAAGCCGTCAGCGTCGAGCGGATGGCGCTTGCCAGCAGCCCGCAGCGCTGGCGACTGATGCGGTTGCCGGCGCGCAGCGGGGAAACTCTGGCCAGATGCAGGCTTTCGGCAGCATAGATATTGCCGATGCCGACGACCAGCCGGCTGTCCATCAACAAGGGCTTGATCGGCGCGTGGCGCTGGCGCGTCGCCGCGTACAGCCAGTTGCCGTCGAACGCGTCGGACAGCGGTTCGATCCCCAGATGGGCGAGTGCCGGATGTCGGTCGACGTCGGGTCCTTCGTGCCAGAGCAGCGCTCCGAAGCGGCGCGGGTCGCGAAGACGGAGGACGGTTGCGGCAAACAGCAGGTCGACATGGTCGTGTTTCTGTGCCGGTGTCGCCGGCGGTACGAGTCGCAAACTGCCCGACATGCCGAGATGAATGAGCAGCCAGCCGCCACCGCCGCCACTCTGGCAGTCGATCAGCAGGTACTTGCCGCGCCGCCGGATGCCATCGACCTGCAGACCGGTCAGCCGTGCATCGAGCCCGGCGGGAATCTCATGACGCAGGCTCGGCGTGCGCACGACGACGCCGACGATCGATTGTCCGGAAAGGTAAGGAAGCAGTCCTTGCCGGCTTACTTCAACTTCCGGGAGTTCTGGCATTGCCGCTGCCGCGAAAAGTCCATAACATGCGCAAGAAACAATTATGAAGCATAGTCCCCGTCAGTTCCTGCAACTGTTTGCCGCAGGCAAGGAAATCATGAGACCGATCCAGCACACTTTCCTCTGCGTTGCTCTGGCGCTCGCTTTCGGCATGCCGGCGCTGGCCGCCGGAGACTTGGCCGCCGGCAAGCAGCGCAAGTCCACCGTGCGCGAGCTCAAACGAGTTGCGCCGGAGTCCGTCGCGCCGAGCCTGGACGACAAGGACTACCAGGAGTTGAGCGCACAGGTGGTCTATCAACTGCTCCTCGCCGAAGTTGCCCTGCAACGGGGCCGGAGCGAGTTCGCCAGCCAGGCGTACGCCGACCTGGCCGTGCGCACCCGCGACCCCGGAGTCCTGGCGCGGGCGATCGAGGTGGCCGGCTATGCGCGCCGTTTCGATCGAGTGCTCGAACTCGCGCGTCTGTGGGTTCAGGTCGAGCCCGATTCCAAGCGTGCGCAGCAGGTCCTGGTCGGCGTGCTGATCATGTCCAATCAGCTCGACGGCCTGGCGCCGCTGTTGATCCGCATGCTGGAAGCGGACAAGGAGGCCTTGCCCGCAAACCTCATGGCGCTCAACCGGATGTTCGCCCGCAGCCCGGATCGTCAGGGGGTTCTGCAACTGATCGCCAAGGTCTGCGCACCCTTCCTCGACCTGCCCGAGGCGCACTATGCGATCGCTCTCGCCGCGAGTTCCGCCGGCGACAACGTGCGTGCGCTGGCCGAAGCGCGCAGGGCTCTGGAGCTGCGCCCCGATTGGGAAGCGGGGGCCTTGCTGGAAGCGCAGATCATCGGCCAGAAGTCGACCGCCGAGGCGATCGCCTCGCTGCGACGCTTTGTCGAGCGCAATCCCAAGGCACGTGAAGTGCAACTGAGCCTGGCACGCGCGCTGGTTGCCGAGAAACGTTATGGCGAAGCCAAACGGCAGTTCGAGCAGTTGCTGCAAGCGTACCCGAACAATCCAGAAGTCGTTTTTCCGGTGGCCATCCTGGCCCTGCAGGAAGACGATCGGGTGCTCGCCGAAACCCAGTTGAAGCACCTGGTGACCCTGGATATTCCCGACAAGAGTGCGCCCTATTATTACCTCGGTCAGATTGCCGAGGAGAGCAAGCGCAACGACGAAGCGATCCGCTATTACGGGCAGGTCGGTGCCGGCGAACATTACCTGCCGGCGCAGGTTCGCAGCGCCGGCATTCTGGCCGGTCAGGGCAAGCTCGACGAAGCGAGAAAAGACCTGCATGCGGCGGCCGAGAAGAACCCGCAACTGCGCGTCCAGTTGACGATTGCAGAAGCAGCCCTGCTGCGCGACGCCAGGCGGACGACCGAGGCGTTCGATCTGCTCGACCGGGAGCTTGCCGAGGAACCGGAACAACCCGAGTTGCTCTACGAGTCCGCGCTGCTGGCCGAAAGGCTGGGCCGCATCGAGGTGATGGAAAAGCGCCTGCGCCGGCTGATCGAACTGCAGCCCGACAGCGCGCAGGCGTACAACGCGCTCGGTTACTCGTACGCGGATCGCAACATGCGGCTGCCCGAGGCGCGGCAACTGGTTGAAAAGGCGCTGCAACTGGCGCCCAACGATCCCTTCATTCTCGACAGCATGGGCTGGGTGCTCTATCGCCAGGGGGATCTCGAAGGGGCATTGACGCAGTTGCAGCGCGCCAATTCCCTGCGCGCCGATCCGGAGATTGCGGCGCACACGGCCGAGGTTCTGTGGATGCTCGGTCGCAGGAACGAGGCGCAGCGAATCCTGCTCGAAGCGCAGAAGAAGGATCCGTCAAATGAACAGTTGCGGGACGCGCTGAAGAAGTTTTCGCCCTGACCGGGCGCCAGCCGGTTTGCCGCTTGACGCACCCTCGCCAATTCCTGCTGACGCTGCTTGCCATGCTCTGGCTCGCTGCCTGCAGCTCGCTCCCATCCGCCAGCGGGCCGCCACTCGCCGGCGGGCGCGAGAGCCTGCAGGCGTTCTTGCTGAGCGGTCGCTTTTCCTTGCGATTTGAAGGCAGGAGTTACGTCGGACACCTCGACTGGCGTCATGACGGTGACGGCGACGAGCTTCTCCTGTCCTCGCCTTTCGGACAGAGCGTCGCCGAAATCGTCAGCGATGCCAGCGGCGCCCGTCTCATTGGCAGCGACGGCAGTTCGCGCACGGCAGCGACCGCCGACGAACTGCTGCAGTCGGTGCTCGCCTGTCCCCTGCCTCTGAGCAAGCTGCTGGGCTGGCTGCAGGGCGGCGATCCGAATGCGACCGCCATTACCCTCGACGCGCTCGGTCGCCCGCTGCACCTGCGCCATGAAGACTGGCGAATCGACTACGAGTACGACAGCGCCGATCCGCGGGCGCTGCCCGGCCGCCTTTTCGTGGAACGCGAAAGCGGCTTCAGCCTGCGCCTGCGCATCGACGCGTGGCAGGCGCTGCCGACTCCGGAAAGCGCCCCATGAGCAAGGACAGCGAGCACTGGGACTGGCACAGCGTCTATCCGGCGCCGGCCAAGCTCAACCTCTTCCTGCACGTCGTCGGCCGCCGCGCCGATGGCTATCATCTCCTGCAAACCGTCTTTCGTTTTCTCGAACGAGGCGATCGCCTGCGCTTTTCCCCGCGCGCCGACCGATCGATACGTCTCGCGACGCCGCTGGCCGGCGTGCCGCCGGAACACGATCTGACGGTTCGCGCCGCGTGCCTGCTGCAAGCCGAAGCGGCTTGCCCGCAAGGGGTCGACATTCACCTCGACAAGTGTCTGCCGCTCGGCGGTGGCCTCGGCGGCGGCAGTTCGGACGCGGCAACCGTCCTGCTCGCGCTCAATCACCTCTGGCAACTGCGCCTGCCGCGTCGGCGCCTGCAGGAGATCGGACTTGCTCTTGGCGCCGATGTGCCGGTCTTCGTATTCGGGCAGAACGCTTTCGCCGAAGGGGTCGGCGAGACGCTGCAGGCTGTCGATCTGCCGCCATGCTGCTACCTCGTCCTCGAGCCGCCGGTGCAGGTGCCGACGGCGGCGATCTTCGGCGCGCCGGAACTCAGGCGCGATACTCCGGCCATCGCGCCGCAGGCGTGGCATCCGGGGTTTGGCGCCAACGACCTCGAAGCCGTCGCCTGCGCCCGCTTTCCGTCGATCGCCGAGCATCTCGCCTGCCTGTCGGCTTTCGCTCCGGCGCGCATGAGCGGCTCCGGCGCCTGCGTCTTCGCCGAGTTCGCCAACCGCGCCGACGCCGACGCCGCGCTCTCCCGCCTGAGTGACCGCATGCGCGGCTGGGCGGCGGCGGGGCTGGACCGACATCCGCTGTTCGCCCTCGCCGACTGAGCCACGTTCGCCGATCCCCGGAGCAGCGTGACCAGCAAACGCGCTGGCTTTTTTGACGAAGCGCCGGTATAATGCGCCGCTCGTTCGCCAGCCTGGCGATGCGAGCGACCGCTGGGGAGTCGCCAAGTTGGTCAAGGCACCGGATTTTGATTCCGGCATTCGAAGGTTCGAATCCTTCTTCCCCAGCCATTTCATATCTGTCGAAACGGGCAGGGCGCCTTACCTGCCCGTCTTGCTTTGTAAGGCGCCGCCGCGTCCGGCGCCACGGGAAGTCCACCATGGCCTATGACAGCCTGATGGTTTTTACCGGCAACGCCAACCCAGCGCTGGCTGCCGACGTCGTCAAGCGCCTCAACATCTCGCTCGGCCGCGCCCATGTCGGCCGCTTCTCGGACGGCGAGATCAGCGTCGAAATCCAGGAACACGTGCGCGGGATGGACGTCTTCATTCTGCAATCGACCTGCGCGCCGACCAACGAAAACCTGATGGAACTGCTGGTGATGGTGGATGCGCTCAAGCGCGCCTCGGCCGCCCGCATTACCGCCGCCATCCCGTATTTCGGTTACGCCCGGCAGGATCGCCGCGTGCGCTCGGCGCGCGTGCCGATCGCCGCCAAACTGGTCGCCGACCTGCTGACCGCGGCCGGCGTGCACCGCGTCCTGACGATGGATCTCCACACCGAGCAGATCCAGGGTTTCTTCAACATCCCGGTGGACAACATCTATTCGCTGCCGATCATGCTCGGCGACGTCTGGAAACGCAATTTCGATCATCTGATGGTGGTGTCTCCCGACGTCGGCGGTGTGGTGCGCGCGCGCGCGCTGGCCAAGCGTCTCGAGTGCGACCTGGCGATCATCGACAAACGGCGCCCGAAAGCCAACGTCTCCGAGGTGATGAACATCATCGGCGAGGTCGACGGGCGCACCTGCGTGATCATGGACGACCTGGTCGATACTGCCGGCACCCTGTGCAAGGCGGCAACCGCGTTGAAGGAGCATGGCGCCCGGCAAGTGCTTTCCTACTGCGTGCATCCGGTGCTTTCCGGGCATGCCGTCGACCGCATCAACGCCTCCGATCTCGATGAACTGGTCGTCACCGACACCATTCCGCTGCGCGAGGACGCGCTGCGCTCGCCGCGCATCCGTCAGTTGTCGGTCGCCGAAGTGATGGCCGAAACGATTCGCCGGATCAGCAACGAGGATTCCGTTTCGTCTCTGTTCATCGAGTAGGGTATCTGACCGACCTTCTCGTGGAGACGAGCGGCTTGTGCGTCGCCGCCGCAACTTTCACGACAGGCGATTTCTCAACCCCCCGCCTGGTCGCGGGCGGGGTTTGCAGCCAACCAGGAGCCATCCATGAAGTTTCAATTCGAAGCGCGCAAGCGCACCCTGCAGGGGTCCGGAGCGAGCCGCCGCCTGCGTCGCGCCAATCGCGTACCGGCCATCGTTTACGGTGGCTCGGCCGCCCCCGAGCTGATCGACATCGATCACAACGAAATCCTGCTCAATCTGCGCAAGGAAGCGTTTCACTCTTCCGTGCTGAGCCTGAGTATCGACGGTGTGCCGCAAAGCGTCGTGCTGCGCGACGCGCAGACCCATCCGTGGAAGCCGCTGGTCCTGCACTGCGACTTCCAGCGCGTGGACGCGACGCACGCCATCCACCAGCGTGTGCCGCTGCACTTCGTCAATGCCGACATCGCTCCGGGTGTCAAGTTTGGCGGTGGTCACGTCGCGCACGCCCACAATGACGTCGAAGTGACCTGCCTGCCGCAGGATCTGCCGGCGTTCATCGAGGTCGACCTCCAGAACCTCCAGGCCGGCCACTCAATCCACGCTTCCGAGCTCGCTTTCCCGCCCGGAGTGTCGCCGGTGCTGCACGGCGAGGATTACGTCGTGGTCTCGATCCCGGCAAGGAAGGGCGCCGGCGAGTCGGATGAGGCCGAGGGAGGCGCGGCAGCCGCTTAAGTTCGCGGTCGCTGCAAGGCCGCCACTGGGCTGCCGATACCGGCGACGGCCTTTGTTCGCACGAACGATCCCATGTCTGCGCCCCGCCTGATCGTCGGCCTTGGCAACCCGGGTGCCGAGTACGAGGACAACCGGCACAATGTCGGGTTCTGGTTCATCGACCAGCTCGCACGGCAACTCGCGGTCTCCCTGGTACCCCAGGGCAAGTTCTTCGGCCGCGTTGCGCGCGCCGGCGACCGCTGGCTGTTGCAGCCGATGACCTACATGAACCTTTCCGGGCAGGCCGTCGCAGCGCTCGCCCGCTTCTACCGCATCGCCGCCGAAGAAACGCTGGTCGTGCACGACGAACTCGATCTGCCGCCGGGCAGCATCCGTCTCAAACAGGGCGGCGGCAACGGCGGCCACAACGGCCTGAAAGACATCCAGGCGCGTCTGGCGACGCCGGATTTCTGGCGGTTGCGCCTCGGCATCGGTCATCCCGGCGAGCGTGCCGCGGTGGTCAATCACGTACTGCGCGCGCCGCGGCGTGAGGAGCACGAGTTGATCGGCACCGCCATCGACCGCTGCCTGCTCGCCTGGCCACTGCTCGCAGCCGGCGACTACGCCGCGGCGCAACGCCAACTGCACCCGAAGACCGCCTGACGAGGGAAATCCCGAGATGAGCCTGCAATGTGGAATCGTCGGACTGCCGAATGTAGGCAAGTCCACGCTGTTCAATGCCCTGACCAAGGCGGGAATCTCCGCCGAAAACTACCCGTTCTGCACCATCGAACCGAACGTCGGCATCGTCGAGGTGCCCGATCCGCGTCTGCAGCAGATCGCCGCGATCGTCCGGCCGCAGCGAGTTCAGCCGGCGATCGTCGAGTTCGTCGATATTGCCGGGCTGGTCGCCGGCGCCTCGAAAGGCGAAGGCCTCGGCAACCAGTTTCTGGCCAACATCCGCGAAACCGATGCAATCGTCAGCGTCGTGCGCTGCTTCGACGACGACAACGTGGTGCACGTCTCGGGGCGAGTCGATCCGCTCGCCGACATCGAAACGATCCTCACCGAACTGGCGCTCGCCGATCTCGCCGCAGTCGAACGTACGCTCAACCGCGAGGGCAAGAAGGCGCGCGCCGGCGACAAGGAAGCGCAGAAGCTGGTCGGCATTCTCGAACGCCTGTTGCCGCATCTCGACCAGGGCAGGCCGGCGCGCACCCTGACCCTGTCCGGCGAGGAACGGGCGCTGCTCAAGCCGCTGTGCCTGCTGACCATCAAGCCGACGATGTACGTCGCCAACGTGCTCGAAAATGGCTTCGAGAACAACCCGCACCTCGATCGCCTGCGAAAGTACGCGGCGGCCGAGGGTGCACCGGTGGTTGCCCTGTGCGCCAAGATCGAGGCCGAGCTCGCCGATCTCGACGAGGAGGACAAGGCGCTTTTCCTCGCCGACCTCGGCCTCGAAGAGCCCGGTCTCAATCGCCTGATCCGCGCCGCCTACCAGTTGCTCGGTCTGCAGACCTACTTCACTGCTGGAGTCAAGGAAGTGCGCGCGTGGACGATCCACGTCGGCGATACCGCTCCACAGGCCGCCGGCGTCATCCACACCGACTTCGAACGCGGCTTCATCCGCGCCCAGACGATTGCTCTCGCCGACTTTCTTGCCTGCAAGGGCGAGCAGGGCGCCAGGGAAGCGGGAAAAATGCGTGCCGAGGGCAAGGAATACGTCGTCAAGGACGGCGACGTGATGAACTTCCTGTTCAATGTCTGAGCCCGCGCAAGTGGGATCATGGCGTCCCATGGCGTCCCATGGCGTCCCATGGCAGCCCAGAAAGCCCCGTAAGTTTGTGTGATTACGGGGTTATTTCTTGGCGGCGGCATTCCTGACCGTGGTCATCCTGCACGAGGCCATTGGCGTGGTGCTGTTCGCGCCGGCGGCGGTGGCGTACCTGCTTGCGGCAGGGCTTGGGCGGGCCATCATCGCGCGAGCGCGGTTGGCTGCCCCGGTGGACTGGGCCATCGGCGCCGCAAGCTGGGGAAACTGCCCGATGCCTGGTCGCAGCTGATTGAAGACTTCCAGCGCGGACTGGACCGTCCGTAATCACCATGATCGAGAGCGCCCGCCAGCAGCCAACGATCGGCGTGCTCGACCGATCGGCCAGTGCGCTGGAGCTTTCGCTGGGTGAGTTCTTCCAAAAGTGGATGATCGCTGTCAGACGGAGTTGAAGACTGCTGGCCGCCTCGAACATCCCGGAGAAAGCCACGGCTGATCGCAAGCGCGATCAACCGCCGCCCCTCAGACCAACACGCGTGCGGTGAATACACCCACATTCACCGCCTCAAGTGCGGTGAAAACTTGCCTCCGCGGCGAATGAGGCCCACAATCACCGCATGAACAGCGGCGATTACCTCTACATCTGGCAGGCGCCTGACTGGCCTCACTGGTGCTATGACCTCTCCGCACTGGCGGAGCCCATGGCGCAGGTCAGCCGTGCCCAGGGATTGCTGCTGGGCCGGCTGGCGGATGTGGGGCTGGGTCTGCGCGACGAAGCCAGTCTGGCTGCCCTGACAGACGATGTCCTCAAGACCAGCGAGATCGAGGGCGAGCACCTGAATGTGGCTTCCGTGCGCTCTTCCATCGCCCGTCGATTGGGGGTGGACATCGGCTCGCTGGCGCCCGTCGACCGGCACGTCGAGGGTATGGTGGAGATGGTGTTGGACGCGACCACGCAGCATGCCAAACCCCTCACGCCCAAACGCCTCCTTGCATGGCACGCAGCACTGTTTCCTGCGGGCTACTCCGGCCTCACCAGGATCACCCCGGGCGCATGGCGAGATGATGTCCACGGCGCCATGCAGGTGGTGTCCGGCCCGATGACTCGCCAGCGGGTGCACTTCGAGGCGCCACCGGCTGATCGCCTGACGTCGGAACTGAGCCTCTTCCTACGCTGGCTGAATGACCCGACGCCCAACGACCCGGCACTGATCCGCGCGGGGCTGGGGCACCTGTGGTTCGTGACGCTGCACCCTTTCGATGATGGGAATGGCCGCATCGCACGTGCCGTGGGTGACCTGCTGCTGGCACGCGCCGACGGCAGCCCTCAGCGCTTCTACAGCCTGTCTGCGCAGATCCAGCGCGAGCGCAAAGCCTATTATGACATCCTGGAGCGCACGCAAAAGGGCTCGATGGATGTGACCGAATGGCTGCGCTGGTTCCTCGACATGCTCAGCCAAGCCCTGGCCCAAGCACATGGTGTACTGGATGCCGTGCTGTTCAAGGCGCGGTTCTGGCAAGGGCTGCAAGGTACCGCGCTGAATGAACGGCAGGTCAAGGTATTGAACCGACTGCTGGACGGCTTCGAGGGCAAGCTCACCAACGGCAAATGGGCGGTGCTGGCCAAGTGCTCGTCGGACACCGCGCTGCGAGACATCAGCGACCTGATCGAGCGGGGGATCTTGCTCAGAACTGCGGCTCGCGGGCGCAGCACGAGCTATGAGCTGAAGCCTCTTTCAGAGGCATCCCATGCCCCGTCGAACGCTGGACGCTACGGCGTAGGACCGGCAACATCCCCACCTTGTCCTGTACTCGGATCGTCCTGATAAAGCGGCCTGATGGACTCGACGTACTCAGCCCGATCTCAAACGACTACAAATCTGAGTACGTTTTCTGTGAGTAGCGCAAATTGCCTTTGAAGATCAGAGCTTTAACGCCGATCTTCTGGTTCAACGTCTGAGCCCGCGCAAGTGGGATCATGGCGGCCCATACCAGCCCAGAAAAACCCCGTAAGTTCCTGCGATTACGGGGTTATTTCTTGGCGGCGGCATTCCTGACCGTGGTCATCCTGCACGAGGCCATAGGCGTGGTGCTGTTCGCGCTGGCGGCGGTGGCGTACTTGCTTGCGACAGGGCTTGGGCGGGCCATCATCGCACAGGGCGGTTGGCTGCCCCGGTGGACTGGGCCATCGACGCCGAGTCACAGCGGACGAACCGATTTGCGCGCACGCTGCAATGACCATCCGCATGGGCAATCAGGCCAGCTTGGCTTCGCGGGAGATGCTGCTCATCGAGCGCGACCCCGTCGACATCGTGTCGTTCACCGAGCTGCAGATTCTGGTGCAGCGACACCGCGCCGAAATGCAGGGTGAGTCGCGCTAAGCCCAGTTCCTGCGCTGGCTGATGGAAAGGGAAGGGAACCGGCTGGCGTCGTCGGACCGCGGCGAGCGCGAACTGCTTGGACCCAGCCGTGACCGCCTTGCCGGGTTCGCTTCGGGAAGAGTCGCACTGGCCCATCCGGCAGCCGAAAAATGAGTGTAAATGGGTTTGAAATTGAGCATCATCGCTCGCGGCATACCCAGTCCTGCAAGCGCGGGGAGCCGACAATCCATGCAAGATCACTTTCTGCCAAAATGGGCGTAAATGGATGTAGTATTGGACGCCATGATTCAGTCCAGCACCGTCCAGATCACTCCCGAAGTCCTGGGCCTGATCGCCGACATCGATGAGTTCAAGGGTGCCTGGCGTGCGCTCGGCACGCTGGCGCCGGATCGACTGTCGGCGCTGCGGCGCGTGGCCACGATCGAGAGCATCGGCTCGTCCACCCGCATCGAGGGGAGCAAGCTGTCGGACCGCGAGGTTGAGTGCCTGCTCTCCAATCTGCAGATCAGGTCGTCTACCACGCGCGACGAACAGGAGGTTGCCGGCTACGCGGAGGTCATGGAGCTGGTGTTCGTCTCTTGGCAGGACATCACCCTGACCGAGAATCATATCAAGCAACTGCACCGCGATCTGCTGGCCTACAGCGAGAAGGACGCCTGGCACCGGGGCAACTACAAGACCTCGTCCAACAGCGTGGTCGCATTCGGCGAAGGCGGCAAGGAACTCGGCGTGGTGTTTGAGACCGCGGCACCCTTCGACACGCCGCGTCTGATGACCGAACTGGTGACCTGGTTCAACGAGGAGAGAATCAACCGCAGGCTTCATCCGCTGTTGCTCATCGGCCTCTGGGTCGTGGTGTTCCTGGAGATTCACCCTTTCCAGGATGGCAACGGCCGCCTGAGCCGCGTGCTGACCACCTTGCTGCTGCTGCAAACCGGCTATGCCTACGTACCTTACAGCTCGCTCGAAAGTGTGACCGAGGAGAGCAAGGAAGCCTACTACCGTGCCTTGCGGCAAACCCAGGGCACCATCCGGACCGAAACACCAGACTGGCACCCCTGGCTGATCTTCTTTTTGCGCGCATTGGCAGAGCAAGTGCGCCGGCTCAGCCGCAAGGTCGAGCGCGAAAAGTTGGTGCTTGCCGCACTACCCGAACTGTCGCTGCAGATCGTCGAGTTCGTGCGGGAGCATGGGCGCATCACGATGGGGGATGCGATTCGACTCACAGGGAGTAATCGCAACACACTCAAGCAGCATTTTCGGGCCTTGGTGGTTCGCCGACACCTTACGCAGTACGGGGCCGGTAGAGGCGTCTGGTACGGGTGATGTCTGTGCGACCGGATCTGCGAGTCCTGCGTTCAATGGCGGATAACCAAGAGAGAAGGTATGCCCGTTCCCATAATTGATCTCTTTGCTGGT
>NZ_JAMTDV010000098.1 GCF_023806565.1 Accumulibacter sp.
CATACCTTGGCGTATGTATCCGTGGTCCGCGCTGGCACCGCGCCGGCGGCTGCCCGACTCGCCGAGCGGCAGGGACGGAGTGGAGCGCCGCTTCAGCCAAGGGCGCGTGCGTCGCGGATCTGCGGCGGCCGACTGGTGCTACACTGGCGCACCGGAATAGGGAGTCTGCGATGATCGTCATTGAACAAGAAGCCAAACGCGTCGAGGTAACCGTCTATGCCGAATTCACTCTCGCCGATTACAAGGAGTTCGAGAATTCGGTGAACTACGCGGTCCAGTTCGAGGGTCCGGTCGACCTCCTGTTCGATTTGCGTGAAATGGCCGATTGCACCATTGACGTGGCCTGGGAAGACATCGTCTTTGCCCGTGCGCACGCCAATGATTTTCGCCGCATTGCCGTACTGACACACAGCCAGTGGGTGGCCTGGAGCGCGTGGTTGTCGCAGATCTTCGTGCGTGCGGAGATGCGCATCTTCGACGAGGAAGCGGATGCACGCATGTGGCTGGCGGAGGAGGAAGTGTTACCGTGAACCGTGGCACCCTGGTCGATGATGCCGACCTTGCCGCCCATGTCGACGATCCCGGCTGGCGAGTCTTCGACTGCCGTCATCTCCTGACCGACCCCGAGGCAGGCAGCCGGGCCTACGCCGCGGGCCATCTGCCGGGAGCGTTCTTTCTCCATCTCGATCGGGACCTGTCGGGGCCAACGAATGGCTGCAACGGCCGCCACCCCTTGCCGGACCCGCTGCATCTCGCGGCCACGCTGGAGCTGGTCGGTGTCTCGGCGGCAACCCAGGTGGTCGCCTATGACGATTCCGGCGGCATGTTTGCCAGTCGCCTGTGGTGGCTGCTGCGCTGGTTGGGGCATGACCGCGTTGCCGTTCTCGACGGCGGCATTGACCGCTGGCTGGCGAACGGTCGGCCATTGACCACCGATATTCCCCGATCGTCGCCGGGGCGGATGACGGTCGCCCAGCGCGACTGGGTGGTGAGCTGTGACGAAGTGCTCGCGGATCTGCCGGCAGGTCGGCTCTGTCTGGTGGATGCGCGCAGCCCCGATCGCTTTCGTGGCGAAAACGAAACTCTCGATCGAGTGGGCGGGCATATTCCGGGCGCGCGCAACCGCTTCTTTCGCGACAATCTCGACGGCGACGGCCGCTTTCGTCCCGCGCCCGAGCTGCGCCGGGAATTCGACGCGCTGCTGGCCGGTAGGTCGCCGCGGGAAGTGGTGATGTCCTGCGGGTCTGGGGTCACCGCCTGCCACAACCTGCTGGCGATGGAAGTTGCCGGATTGCCCGGTGCTCGCCTCTATGCCGGTTCGTGGAGCGAGTGGTGCAGTGATCCGGCACGACCGTTAACCTGCGAGGTGCGTGCGGCTTCAGTTTAGCGTGAAAGTCGCCTCAGCGACTCACGAACCTCCCCTCGCCCGCTTGCGGGAGAGGGGTTGGGGGTGAGGGAAACGGGCATGACTTTCATTATTTGGGGTGTCGGGAGCCGTCATGCCCGTTAGGAGCAGCTCGCTGGCCGCCGCGGCGATCTCGTCGAGCGATAACTCACCGCCCGGCCGGTACCATTGCGTGACCCCGTTCAGCATGCCGAAAAGCAAGAGTCGCAGTGGCGTCGCCGAACTGCGAAGCCTGCCGCCGGCTGCCAGCTCGTCCAGCGTGTGTTGCCAGATCTGCTGGTAGCTGTCGGCGGCAGCGGCGATTTCGGCTCGGCCGGCAGCGTCCACCGAACGCGATTCGTAGAGCAGCATCGGCGCCTGAAGATCGCCTTCGAGCAGGATGCCAAGATGCGTGCGGATCATCAGCCGCAGGCGCTGTTCGGGCTCGCTGACGCCTTCAATGGCTGTCTGCAAACGTTGCTGGCCGGCTTGCAGCCCTTGCATGATCGCTGCCCTGAGCAGTTCCTGCTTGCTGCGGAAGTGGTAGAAAGGGCTGCCCGAACGCATTCCAACGGCTTCGGCAATGTCGCGCGTGGTGGTGGCCGCGAAGCCTTTCTCGACGAACAGGCGCGCCGCTGCGCGCAGCAACTCGTCGCGGCGGCTCGCTTCCAGCGCCATTTCCTGGCCCCGGTCGACGATCTCAGAGTGTTGCCGCCAGGCGAGTTCCCTGGTCGATGGCGCGCTTGGCATCAAGTTCGCTGGCCACGTCCGCGCCGCCGATGAGCGACAGCGGCACGTTCGCCGCGCGCAAGCCTTCCTCGAGGTCGCGGCGAGGTTCCTGGCCAGCGCAGACGACCACGTGATCGACCGGCAGGCAGCGGGCCTGGCCATTCTCGACGATGTGCAGGCCCGCATCGTCGATGCGCTCGTAGCTCACTCCGGAGAGCATCTGCACGCCGCGCTTCTTGAGCAGCGTGCGGCGGATCCAGCCGGTCGTCCTGGCCAGCCCGTCGCCGACCTTGCTGGTCTTGCGTTGCAGCAACCAGACCTGACGGCGAGCGGATTCGCGGCTCGGCGCCTTGAGGCCGCCGCGGTTGGCGAATTCGCGATCAATTCCCCACTCGTCCTGGAAGTGTTCGAGTTCGTCCTCTCCGTCCTCGCCGTGGGTCAGGAATTCGGCGACGTCGAAACCGATGCCGCCGGCTCCGATGATCGCGACGCGCGCACCGGCGACTCGATAGCCCTCGATCAGGTCGACGTACGGAATCACCTTCTCATGTTCCTTGCCCGGCAGGTCGACCTGACGCGGCACGATGCCGGTGGCGAGTACGACGTGGTCGAAGCCGGCTTCGACCAGTTCGGAAGCTGTACAGCACTTGCCGAGTTCGAGCGTGACCCCGGCTTTCTCCAGGCGACGAGCGTAATAGCGCAGCGTTTCGCTGAACTCCTCCTTGCCCGGGATGCGACGCGCCAGCCTGAATTGTCCGCCGATCTCCTCGGCAGCGTCGAACAGGGTCACCCAGTGACCGCGCTCGGCCGCGGTCAGTGCGCAGGACATTCCGGCCGGTCCGGCGCCGACCACGGCAATCCGCTTCGGCCTCGCGCACTTCTCGATCAGCAGCTCGGTCTCCCGGCAGGCGCGCGGGTTTACCAGGCAGGTGCTCGGCCGGCCGGCGAAGATCTCGTCCAGACAAGCCTGGTTGCAGGCGATGCAGGTGTTGATTTCGTCGGCCCTGTCAGCCGCCGCCTTGTTCACGAAGTCGGCGTCGGCGAGGAAGGGGCGTGCCATCGAGACCATGTCGGCGCAGCCCGAGGCAATCACCTCCTCGGCCATCGCCGGCGTATTGATGCGGTTGGTGGTGATCAGCGGGATACTCACCTGGCCCATCAGCCGCTTGGTAACCCAGACGAAAGCCGCGCGCGGGACCATCGTGGCGATCGTCGGGATGCGCGCCTCGTGCCAGCCGATGCCGGTGTTGATCATCGTCGCGCCGGCAGTCTCGATCGCCTGCGCGAGGGTGATGATTTCGTCCCAGTTGCTGCCGCCTTCGACGAGGTCCAGCATCGACAGCCGAAAAATGACGATGAACTTGCTCCCGGTTGCCGCCCGAACCCGGCGCACCGCTTCCAGGGCGAAGCGGATGCGGTTCGCGAAGCTGCCGCCCCATCGGTCCTCGCGGAAGTTGGTCTGCTGGGCGATGAACTGATTGATCAGATAGCCTTCCGATCCCATCACCTCGACCCCGTCGTAACCGGCGAGTTGTGCGAGAGCGGCACAACGCGCGTAGTCGTCGAGCGTGCGTTCGATGTCTTCATCGCTGAGTTCCCGCGGGCGGATCGGCGAAATGGGCGCCTGTACCGCCGACGGCGCCACCGCGCCACGGTGATACGCATAACGACCGGTGTGCAGGATCTGCATGGCGATCCTGCCGTCGGCCTGATGCACGGCGGCGGTGATCTGCCGATGCTTTTCGGCTTGCGCTTCGTTCTCGAGCACCGCTGCGCCGGGCATCACCACACCGTCCTGGTTCGGCGCGATGCCGCCGGTGACGATCAGGCCGACGCCACCGCGGGCACGCTCGGCGTAGAACGCGGCGAGCCGCGTGAAGCCTTGCGGGGCCTCTTCCAGGCCGGTATGCATCGAGCCCATCAGGACGCGGTTTTTCAGCTTCGTGAAGCCGAGATCGAGCGGAGCGAGCAGGTGCGGATAGGCGTGGTGCAACATTCGTGCGGTCTCCTGGAATGGGTCGAAATTGATTAATAATTAAGCAAGCAATCGCTTGTTGGATTATCGATGATTCCCCTGCGCGTGGCAAGCGGATCGCCGTGCCCTTTGGCGAAGAGAGTGCCGGCGGCAAGTGCAGCGGCAACGCCGTTGCCGGCGTTGCGCAAGGGGTGGCGGGCGAAGCAGGGTATCAAGGTGGTGTCGGCCCTCCTCCGACGAGAGCCGATTGCGACGAGCGTAGCGAAGAGAACTGGCAAATTTAAGATTGGCTTAAGCTTTCCTGGGCACTCTCGGCGACCTGCATGCATGAGGGCAAGGGGGACGCCCGAACCGTCGCGCGCCTCGCTTTCTCCAGCGCGACCGATCAACAGGGGGCAGCAATGAAGGACACGAAGGAGGTCTCCGAGCGACTTTGCCATCCCGGGCGAGTCGTCTCCTTATTTTTGGCGCTTGCCGTGGCATGCGCGCTGGGGAGTGCAGCGGCTGCTGCCGAGGACGTGGTGCTGCGCGCCCAGGCGACGGTGCTCGCCGTTTCCCCAACTTCCTTGACACTGGCGGCGAACAGTTCGTCGGTGGTGCAGGTCAGCAACCCCGCAGGCACGGTTCGCGTCACTTCGTCCAACGTCGACGTGGTCGGGGCGGCTTACACGGCGGGGACGATCCGCATCACCGCCATCCGGCCGGGGCAGGCGACGATCACCGTCAGCGATACGCGCAACACACGGACGATCGCGGTGCTGGTGACGCCGGGCGCGGTCAACGCCACTCCGACCACCGTTTACCGGCTGCTGGCGTGGAACGACCTCGGCATGCACTGCGTCGACGGCAAGGACTACTCGGTCTTCTCGATCCTGCCGCCCTACAACAACCTGCACGCCCAGTTGATCAATACCGCCACCGGCAAACTGGTCAGCACGGGGGTCTCACTCAGTTACGAAGCCGTTGCCGACGCCAGCGGATCGATCAACACCATCAGCTCGACAAAGACCAATTTCTGGCAATTCGTCAAGGCGCTGTTCCATGTCGGTCCCGACCCGGATGTCGGCCTTGCGGGCAACCCGACGCCGAGCCTGAGTCCGGCCAGGATGAGCTACCAGGCAACGCAGGGCTGGTTCGCCGCCGAGGGAATCCCGATCACTCCGTACGACGACACGCGCCGGAAGAACTTCTACCCGATGGTCAAGGTAGTCGCGAAGGACGCGGCGGGCAAGGTGTTGGCGTCAACCCGGACCGTTCTTCCGGTCAGCGACGAGATGACCTGCAAGGGCTGTCACGCTTCCACCAGGACGGGCAATGCCGCGCAGCAGGCAGCCCGGCCGCCGCTCTCGGGCTGGGCTTTCGACGTCGACGAGGAGAAGGACTGGAAATGGAACATCCTTCGCCTGCACGACGACCACAAGAGCAAGAACGTCGCATTCAGGAACGCGCTGGCGAAACTCGGCATGGACTCGCGCGGCCTGACGGCCACCGCCCGCGGCGGCCAGCCCGTACTGTGCGCCGCGTGCCACGCGTCGAATGCCTTGCCGGGCACCGGCATCGCCGGCATTTCCGCGTTGACTTCGGCGCTGCACACGCAGCACTCGCAGGTCACCGATCCGCTACAGGGTGTCCAGCTCGACGCGATCGGCAACCGCAGCGCCTGCTACCAGTGCCACCCGGGATCGGTCACCAAGTGCCTGCGCGGCGCCATGGGCAACGCCGTCGACGCCAGCGGCAACGCGCTGATGGGCTGCCAGAGCTGTCACGGCAGCATGCGGGCAGTCGGTGCGCCAACCCGTGTCGGCTGGCTGGACCAGCCGAACTGCCAGGCCTGTCACCATGACGGCAAGCGCGAGTTGAGCGCGCTCGACGCCAGTGGCAAACTGCGCCAGGTCAGCGATACGCGCTTCGCGACGACACCGAACACGCCCGCGACCGCGCTCACGCAGTTCCGTTTCAGCCTGTTCCGTTACAGCACGGGTCATGGCAAGCTGCAGTGCGAAGCCTGTCACGGCGCGACGCATGCCGAGTATCCCAGTTCGCATGACAATGACAATGTCCAGAGTATTGCCGTGCAGGGCTACGCGGGTACCATTCGCGAATGCTCGACGTGCCATGCCAGCGTGCCGACGACGAGCAACGGTGGCCCGCACGGCATGCACTCGACGAATGCCGCCTGGGTGACTGCACACGGCGACGCCGTCGAGAAAAGCGGTACGATCGTCTGTAGCGCGTGTCACGGTGCCGACTTCCGCGGCGCGCCGTTGGCGGAAATCAAGGTCGCCAAGAGCTTCTCCATCGAGCGCAGGACCAAGAGCTACGCGCCGGGCGACAAGGTGGGCTGTTACGACTGCCACAACGGGCCGCGCGGTGACTGAGCTTTTCTCACCAGGGAGTTGCAGGCTCTGCGGCTCCTGACCGCGACAAGCGCGAGTACGGGCGACGACCGGCATTGGTCGTTGCCCGTTTTTCATGAAGCGGCGCCGTAGGCCTGCATCGCGTTGCCCGAATCGCGCGTACACGGCTGACATGGGGAAGGCGATCTGCGGCGGGCGCTGGCAAACGATGCGCCTGCGGCACTGCCGACGGCCGGGCGCGACGATCCTCGGCTCCACGCCACCCGGTACGGATCAATGACTTGCGCTGCACGACCGTCTCCTGTGGCGGACCGTGCTATCCTTCGCGTTCGTCATTCGGCAGGAAGCCTGGGGAAGAGTCACTCCGAGGGAAGGATTTGATGGCATGAACGGGTTCCGACACCAAACGAACGAGCAGCAGAACGGTTGCCACGTGCTCACCACGCGCAGGCGGCCGGATGATGGGGACGCCGTTCGCGCCGCCGGTGGCCAGCCGGATGGGCATGCCGCGCGCCTGGGGCGCCGCCTTGCCGCTGGGGTCGCGCTCGCCTTGCCGCTCGTCGGACTGTTGCCGTGTTCCGCGGGGGCGGCAACGGTCGGCAACGTCTTCGTCAGTTATTCTGCCGATGGCGTTCCGAGCTACGCGAGCCAGCGGCTGGACGCAAGCTACCGCCTGCTCATCCGTGGCGAGACACCTGCCGCGACACGCAAGCTTGCTGCCCGGCCGGCGAGTGATGGTCAGGCACCGAACCGGGCGGAGCTGGCGCCGTTGATCGAGTACTATGCCCGCTTGCACAACGTGACGCCGGCACTGGTTGCAGCTGTCGTCGGTGTCGAGTCCGGGTTCAACGCCAGGGCGATTTCGCCGAAGGGGGCGATGGGCGCGATGCAACTGATGCCGGCCACTGCAGCGCGCTACGGTGTCACCAATCCCGACGATCCGGCGCAGAACATCGATGCCGGCGTGCGCCACCTCAAGGACCTGCTCCGTGAACATCAGGGCAACGTCGCGCTCGCGCTGGCGGCATACAATGCCGGGCAGGGGGCGGTGGCCCGACATGGCGGTCGGATTCCGCCGTATCGCGAGACCATGCTTTATGTACCGGCGGTACTCGCCGCCGCAGCTCGGGGGAATCGGCAGTGATCAGCGAGATGACGACTGGGTGGCGCGGGACGGTGGCAGCAGCCCGATCCGCCAAGGGGGCTTGCCGAGGCGATCGCCGGCGGGCGAACGGTTTTACGTTGCTCGAGCTGCTGGTCGTGGTGACGATCATCGGTCTGCTCGCGGCGTACGTCGGTCCGAAGTATTTTTCGCAGCTGGGCAAGTCCGAACAGGGGGTCGCCAAGGCCCAGATCGAAGCCTTTGCGCGCGCGCTCGATACCTATCGGCTTGACGTCGGCCGCTATCCGAGTACCGAAGAAGGTCTCAATGCCCTGTTGACCCGGCCGGCCAACGTGACGAAGTGGAACGGGCCGTATCTGCAGAAAGCCGTGCCGCTCGATCCCTGGGGCCGCCCGTACATCTACCGTTCGCCGGGTGCCAACGGCGACTTCGATATCATTTCCTACGGCAAGGACGGCCAACCGGGCGGCACTGGCGACGCCGCCGACGTCAGCAACCAATGAACCCGCCGTGGAGCCGGGATGCGCTTTGAAGTTCGTGCCCTGTCGCCCGACAATCTGATCGAGACACACATCGTCGACGCGCCCGATGCGGCAGAGGCGAACCGCTTGCTCGAACAGCAACGGCTGCAGCCGTTGTCGATCCGGGCTGCCCGCGGCGCGGGTGCCGCAGCCGTTCCGGGCCGCGGCAACAAATCGTTTTCCCTGCTGCTGTTCAGCGCCGAACTGCTCGCCTTGCTCGAAGCGGGGTTGAGTCTGGTCGAGGCGTTCGCGGCACTGCTCGAGAAGGAAGGTTCGCCGGCCTCCCGCTCGGTGCTCGAGTGCCTGATGCGGGACTTGCGCGAGGGACTTCGCTTCTCGGCTGCGCTCGGTCGCCAGCCCGATGTCTTTCCGCCGCTCTACGTCGGCATCATGCGCGCCGCCGAAGGAACCAGCGACCTGCCGCGCGCCCTTTCGCGCTACCTCGATTACCAGACGCGTCTGGAGACGGTGCGCAACAAGATGATCAGTGCGCTCATCTATCCGGTGATCCTGCTGACGGTTGGTTGCGGCGTGACGCTCTTCCTGATGGGCTACGTGGTGCCTCGCTTCGCGGGCGTGTATCAGGGGAGCGGTCGCTCGCTGCCCTGGCTGTCGCAGTTGCTGCTCGACTGGGGACAATTCGTCGGCCAGCACAAGGACGTCGTCTTCGCAGCGCTGGCGGTCCTGGTGCTGAGCGCCGGCTGGTGGCTGCGAAAGTTCATCGCCAGCGGACGCTGGATCGCCGTTCTGACGCAGTTGCCGGGTATCGGCGAGCGCGTCCGGATCATCGAACTGTCACGGCTCTACCTGACGACCGGCATGCTGCTCGAAGGTGGCATCCCGATCCTGGCCGCGCTCGACATCGTAGGCAACACCGTTTCGCCGGGGACGCGCGCCGCGCTGCTGGTCGCCCGCGGCATCATTTCCGACGGCGGCACGCTCTCGCAAGCCTTCGAGACTTGCCGCCTGGCGACCCCGATCGCCTTGCGCATGCTGCGTGTCGGCGAAAAGTCCGGGCAGCTCGGAACGATGCTGACGCGTTCGGCGCTGTTCTACGAGGGCGAGAGCGCGCGCTGGATCGAACGCTTCACCAAGGTCTTCGAGCCGGTGCTGATGACGACGATCGGACTGCTCGTCGGCCTGATCGTCATCCTGTTGTACATGCCGATATTCGATCTTGCGGGGACGCTGCAATGAACGCGCCCGCTCTGCCGGTCGTCGACCGCCTCGAGGACGAAATTCTCCATCGGGCCAGGAGCCTGGCCCTGGCGTCGAGAGGATCGCTGGTCAGCGAACTAGAAGTGCTGACCGGAAGCGACCCACGACAGTTGGTCGATCATCTGGCACAGCGCTTTCGCCTGGCGGTGATGGATACCACGGCGATGCTTGCCTTCGCCCCGGCCTTCGATCTGCTGCCGCTGGTCAAGGCGCAGACCCGCGGTTGCGTGCTCCTGCGTGCGCCACAGGATCCTGTCGGGAGTCCGATCATCGGTGTCATTGCCGACCCCTTCGACAGCGACTGTATGGTCTGGCTGGGCAGTCTGGCCGACACGCCGGTGCACTATCGCTTGGCGCTGGCAGCCGACATCCAGGCCTACCTGGCAAAACACGAAGAGTCGGTGCACGCGGTGCATTCGCTGATGCACGAAGGCGACGCTGCGCCCGAGCGCCGCACCGCCGAGGTGCTGAGTTTCGCCTCGGTGAGCGAGGCAGCGAGTCCGGCGGTGAAACTCGTCAATTCCACCGTCTACGATGCGGTGAAGGCGGCGGCCAGCGACGTCCATCTGGAAAGCACGCCGAGTGGCATCACCATCAAATACCGGCTGGACGGCGTGCTCGACACGGTCGCCCAGGTCGGCGGCGTGGCGCTCGCCGAGCAGGTGATTTCGCGCCTGAAGGTATTGGCCGAGCTCGACATCGCCGAGCGGCGGATTCCCCAGGACGGCAGCTTCCGGGTCGAAGTCGCAGGGCGTGACATCGACCTGCGCGTGTCGATCATGCCGAGCATTCATGGCGAGGATGCCGTCGTGCGCATCCTCGACAAACGCGGCGTGATCGAAGCGCATGGTGCGCTGACCCTGGATTCGCTGGGGTTCGACGAACGCTCCCTGCACGCACTGCGCAGACTCGTCGAAGAACCGTACGGGATGCTGTTGGTCACCGGTCCGACTGGATCGGGCAAGACGACGACGCTGTACGGGGCAATTTCCGAGATCAACAACGGTCGCGACAAGATCATCACCATCGAGGATCCGGTCGAGTACCAGCTGCCCGGCGTCCTGCAGATTCCGGTCAATGATCGCAAGGGTCTGACTTTCGCACGCGGCCTGCGGTCGATCCTGCGCCACGATCCGGACAAGATCATGGTCGGCGAAATCCGTGACCGCGAAACCGCCGAAATCGCCGTCCAGTCGGCGCTCACCGGGCATCTCGTCCTGACCACGGTTCATGCCAACAACGTCTTCGACGTCTTCGGCCGCTTCACCCACATGGGCATCGACCCCTACGCCTTCGCCTCGGCGCTGAATGGCATCTGGGCGCAACGGCTGCTGCGGGTCAACTGCCCACGCTGCAGTGAAGCCTACGCACCACGCGCTGGCGAACTCGAGCGCTTTCGCCTGGTCCCGGAAAGCGTGTCGCATTTCGCTTTCCGTCGCGGCACGGGCTGCGGCGATTGTCGTGGCACCGGCTATCGCGGCCGCAAGGCGATCGCCGAGATTCTCATCCTGAACGACGAGTTGCGCGAACTGATCATCGAGAAGCGTCCGTTACGGCAACTGAAGGAGCTCGCATACCGGAACGGAACACGCAGCCTCACCGAAGCGGCGCTGCGTCTGGTGGCCCAGGGAGAGACCACACTCGAAGAACTGCGACGTGTCACGCTTTCCGGCTGACAAACTGTTCCTCGGCTGCGCCGACGACGGCGCCGTGCTGCTCGCCGCGAGCGCCACGTCGGCTCCGGGTGTGCTGGCGTCGGTTCGCGTCGATCCTGCGGGCAGTGCCATCGGCCTCTGCGAGGCACTGCACGACCTGTCGCCGCTGTCTTCGAGGGCAGGCGCGCGCGCCCTTTCGGTGACGATCGACGACGGTTTCACACGCAACTTCGTCGTCCACCCGCCGGGCGGCGCACGCGGTCTGCGCGAGTTGCGGGCCAGTGCAGCGGCACGCTTTGCGGCGCTGTATGGCGAATCGGCCGAGTCCTGGCTGCTTGCGGCCGACTGGCAGGCGGCCAGGCCGTTCGTCGCCAGCGCCGTGCCCCGTTCACTGTATGCGGCTTGCGAGCAAGTCGCTCGCCAGCTCGGCTGCCGCCTGGATTCGGTGAGCCCGGCGATGATTCGCGTCTGGAATCGCGTATACGCGTCGATTCCGGGCGACGGCTGGCTGGTCGTCGGCTTCGGCCGGACTCTGAGCTTGCTCCACACTGCTGCCGGCCAGGTCGCCGGCCTGCGCAGTCTGCGCCTGGGCGGTGCGCCGGAGCCGGCCGAACTCGAAGCTTTGCTGGAACAGGAGCGTCTGCGCGCCTCTGCAGACGCTGCGACGCGTGCCCGGCAGTCGCTGCTGTGGGCAGGCGCCGCCGACTGGCTGCCGGCGACGGCGACGATGGTCGGGCTCGCTTCGCGCACCATTCGCCTGTCGGAGGCGCTGCCGCCGGGCGACCTGCCGGGCGCGCGGCAATTGGCATTGGCCGGAGACCGGCAGTGAAGCGTCTGTACCTCGACTTCGTGCAAGGACGGCCCTGGCGCCTGCCAGGCGCAGCGCGCGAGCGGCAACTGCTGTTCGGCGTTGCCGCGCTGACCGTGCTTGGCGCAGCGACGATCGCCTGGCAATGGCTGCAGATCGAGCGGCAAATCGACGAAGCGGCCGATGCCATCGCCGTGCTTCGCCGCGAGCTGCTGCTGCGCAGTCCGCCGCGCAGCGCACCGCTGCAACTTTCCGCACAGCAGATCGCTGCCACCAATGACATCATCGCGCAATGGAATACCCCGTGGCCGGCCTTGCTCGACGGATTCGAAAGCGTCGCCACTACCGATATCGCGCTGTTGCAGATCGAGCCGGACCACCGCCGGCGAGTGGTCAGGGGACTTGCCGAGGCGAAGAATCATCAACGCATGCTCGTCTATCTGGCGAGACTCGGGTCGGTCCGTCCCTTCACCGGTGCGCTGGTCAACAAGCAGGAGATCAACGACCGGGATGCGAACCGGCCGCTGCGCTTCCTGTTCGAGGCGCAACTGGTCGATCGTCCGGATTCACCGGTGTCGGCAGACGGCCAGGGCAGGGGTGACGAATGAGCAGGCTGGCGTCGTCTATCGACCGTCTGCGCCTGGCCGTCGAGCTCTGCCTGTACCGGCAAGGCCTCTGGTGGCCGCTACTGGCCGTGACGGTGCTGTTGCTCGTCGCTTTGGCGGCAATCGCGATTCCCGGTCGGCAAGCGGAGCTGGCAGCAAGACAGGAGACCCTGAGCGAACTGCGGGCGCGCGCGGCAGGGCAGCAGGAGCCTTCGGCTGTTCCCGAAGTCACGTCGGAGGCGAATTATGGAGCCTTTCGCGCCGCCCTGGCGGCGGAGAACGAAGTTCTGCCTGGCATCGAAGCCATTCTCGATGCGGCGGAAAGCCATCACCTGATGGCCACCCGCGCCGACTATGTGCGTGCTCGCGATGCCCACGCCCAGGCGGCGAGCCTGCAGATGACCATCCCGCTACGCGGGCGCTATACCGACGTGCGCGGCTGGATCGAGGAGATTCTCGCCAGGAATGCGTATGTCGCGGTCAATGAACTCGGCTTCAAGCGCGAGGAAATCGGTCTCGATCAGATCGAGGCCAGGGTCCGCCTGACCATCTGGTACGACCCGGCGAAGTCGGCGAGCCGCGCCGAAGAATTGCAGACGGTCGAGGTGGATCCGTGAGCCGGCGGCGATGGCTGCTTCTGGCGTTGCTCCTGATCGCGGCGTGGCTGGCGCTGTTCGGCGACAAGACGCCGTATGGGCCAGCGGATACGCAGGTGGTGCCGGCAACCATGCCGCGGGCTGGCAGCGGCGCCGGCGCTGGCGTATCATCGCGGCCGTCCGGCGAAACTCCACGGGCACCCGAGGCCACGTCGCCTGCCGGAAAAGCGTCTGTGCAGCTGGCGGTGGCGGCATTGATTCCGCGTGATCAGTTGATACCGGAGCACGCCGAGCAGCACGCGAACCGTGATCTGTTCCCGGCGCTGACCTGGATACCGCCGCCGCCCAAGCCCGACAAACCGCTCAAGCCACCGCCGCCGATGGCGCCACCACTTCCCTTCGTGTATCTCGGCAAGAAGTTCGAGGAGGGGCAGTGGGAAGCCTATCTCGGCAGCGGCGAAGACGTCTTCATCGCTCGCGAGGGGATGACCCTGGCCGGCATCTACAGGGTGCGGAGCATCCAGCCACCAACCATGACCCTGGTTTACCTGCCACTGAAACAGTCGCAGACCATCTCGATCGGAGGATCGCAATAGTGAACAAGGGCAATTCCAGGCCGGTCGGAAGTGCGGGCTGGCGGCACCGCTGTCTGGCAGTGGCGACAGCGTTGATGCTGGCCGGATGCGCTGCGCAGAACGCCTATCGAGAGAGCCAGACCTTGCTTGCCGAAGGCAAGGTCGATGCCGGTCTGGCGAAGATCCAGGAAGCGATGGTGCTCGATCCTGCTTCGCTCGAATATCGCCTGGCCTACGAACGCGTCGTCGACGGCGAAGTCATTGCCAACCTCGCCAAGGCCGACCGCGCCTTGGGTCAGGCGCGTTACGAGGAAGCCGAGGCGGCGTACCGCCGCGTGCTGGCGCTGCGACCGGGCAACGAGGCAGCGCGAAGCGGCCTGCGGCTGATCGAAACCGCGCGTCGCCAGGAACTTCTGTACAAGGAAGCCGAGCTTGCCTGGGGCAGGGGGGACGTCGAAGGAGCGCTGGCCCGCCTGCGCGCGATCCTCGCGGCGAACGCCACGCACGAGCGCGCACTCGCCCTGCAGCGAGTCATCGAGGAGAATGCCACAAAGGCAACCCGGGAGTCGGCGCTGGCGGCTGCGTACCGGAGGCTGATCACCATCGAGTTTCGCGATACGCCGCTGAAGACCGTTTTCGAAGTGATCTCGCGAACCTCGGGGCTCAATTTCGTGTTCGACAAGGACGTGCGCGCCGAACAGCGAACGACGATCTTCCTGCGCAACAGTACCATCGAGTCCGCGATCAACATGCTGCTGCTCACCAACCAGCTCGAGCAGCGGGTGCTCGACGGCAACTCGATCCTGATTTATCCCAATACCCCCGCCAAGCAGAAAGAGTACCAGGCGCTGGTCGTCAAGACCTACTATCTCGCCAATACCGATGCCAAGACCGTCGGCACGACGCTCAAGACGATCCTCAAGACCCGCGACATCGTCGTCGACGAAAAGCTCAACCTGGTGATGATCCGCGACAGTCCGGAAGCCGTTCGCCTTGCCGACAAGATGGTGGCCCTGCAGGACATCCCCGAACCCGAGGTGATGCTTGAGGTGGAAATCATCGAGGTCACGCGTGAGCGCATCCAGGCGCTGGGCATCAACTGGCCGGATTCGATGGCGCTGCGCCCGCTGCCGGTCGATACCCTGACGCTGAACAATCTGCTCAACCTCAACACCTCATCGATCGGGGTCAATGTGGGTCCGACCCTCATTCGCGCCAATCAGCTGGATACCGACGCCAACCTGCTGGCCAATCCCCGTATCCGCGCACGCAACCGCGAGAAGGCCAAGGTCCTGATCGGTGACCGCGTACCGAACATCACCTCGACGATCACGTCGACCGGTTTTTCTTCGGAGTCGATCACCTACATCGACGTCGGCCTCAAGCTCGACATCGAGCCGACGATCTACGTCGACAACGAAGTGGCGATCAAGGTGACGCTGGAGGTGAGCAACATCGTGAACACCGTCACCACGAAATCCGGCACGCAGGCCTATCAGATCGGAACGCGCACGGCGACCAGCGTGATGCGCCTCAGGAATGGCGAGGGCGCGGTGCTCGCCGGTCTGATCCAGGACGAGGATCGGCGCGAGGCCAACAAGGTGCCTTTCCTCGGTGAGGTGCCGATCCTCGGCCGGCTGTTCGGAAGTCATCGCGACGACGGCAAGAAGACCGAGATCGTGATGTCGATCACGCCGCGCATCATTCGCAACATCCAGCGCGCCGAACTGTATCTCTCCGAGTTCGAGGGTGGCACCGAAACCAGTTTTCGCCGGCAGCCGGAAGGCGTCGGGGCGATCCCGATGTCGGGCGCGCCGCCCGCCGCCCCCGGGACGGCGACGCGGCCGCCGGGGACGCCGGCGGTCCCCCCCGGACTGGGCAA
>NZ_JAMTDV010000099.1 GCF_023806565.1 Accumulibacter sp.
CCGGGGCTGCGCTGGCGCTTGCCGTACCCGATCCAGGCGCACGAACTGGTCAATGTTTCCGGCGTGCGTACGGTGGAAATCGGTTATCGTGGCAGCGAGAAGAACAAGGTTCTCAAGGAAGCGCTGATGCTTACCGACGACGAGAACATCATCAACATCCAGTTTGCCGTGCAGTGGTTCCTGAACGATCCCGTCGTCTACGTCTTCAACAACCGGCATCCCGACGACGCGGTGATGCAGGTCGCGGAAACGGCGATTCGCGAAATCGTCGGCAAGAACAAGATGGATTTCGTCCTCTATGAGGGGCGCGAGCAGGTTGCGGTCAATGCGGCGAAGCTGATGCAGGAAATTCTCGATCGATACAAGACCGGCATTCTGATCTCGAAGGTCACGATGCAGAACGCACAACCGCCGGAGCAGGTACAGGCATCGTTCGACGACGCCGTCAAGGCCTCGCAGGACCGCGAGCGGCAAAAGAACGAGGGGCAGGCCTACGCCAACGACGTGATTCCCAAAGCCCGTGGGACGGCGGCGCGGCTGCTCGAAGAGGCCGAGGGTTACCGGAAGCGGGTGATTGCCGACTCGGAGGGCGACGCCAGCCGTTTCAAGCAGATCTATACCGAGTACGCCAAGGCGCCGGAGGTCACGCGCAGCCGGATGTATCTGGACACCATGCAGCAGGTCTATGCGAATGCCAGCAAGGTGCTGCTCGATACCAGGGGACAGGGAAACCTGCTCTACCTTCCGCTCGACAAGCTGATGCAGGCCGCCGGTGCGGCCGCCGCTTCGGCAGGGGCGAGTGGCGCGGGGGAGCAACCGGCGGCTTCGCGCCCGGCGCCGGCGATCGGCAGCGAGGTACCGCCGCAGGTGGTCGACAAGAATGACGTGCGTTCGCGTGACACCTTGCGCCAGCGCGATCGGGAGTCGCGCTGATGAGAGCCAACATGAATGTCGTCGCGGCCGTTTTCGTCGGCGTGCTGGTGGTGCTCGGCGCCACCATTTTCACGGTCGATCAGCGTCAGTACGCGATCGTCTTCCAGCTCGGCGAAATCCGCAACGTGATCGAGGAACCGGGGCTGTACTTCAAGTGGCCGATGATCCAGAACGTGCGCTACTTCGACAAGCGCATCCTTACTCTGGACAGTGCGGAGCCCGAACGTTTCATCACTTCCGAAAAAAAGAATGTGCTCGTCGATTCGTTCACGAAATGGCGAATCATCGATCCCAAGCTGTACTACATCTCGGTGGCGGGTGATGAGTCGCGGGCCAAGACGCGTCTCACACAGACGGTGAATGCGGGCCTGCGCGAAGAGTTCGGCAAGCGCACCGTGCATGACGTCGTTTCGGGCGAGCGCGACAAGATCATGGAACAGATGCGCGAGAAGGCCGACCTCGATGCGCGCAAGATCGGCGTGCAGATCGTCGATGTGCGGGTCAAGCGCGTCGAATTGCCGACCGACGTCAGCGAATCGGTGTACCGTCGGATGGACGCCGAGCGCAAGCGGGTGGCCAATGAGCTTCGCTCGCAGGGCGCGGCCGAAGCCGAGAAGATCCGTGCCGATGCGGACAAGCAGCGCGAGGTGATCATCGCCGAGGCGTATCGGGATGCGCAGAAAATGAAGGGAGAGGGCGACGCCAAGGCGTCCGCGATTTACGCGCAGGCGTTTGAAAGCAGCCCCGAGTTCTACGCCTTCTACCGCAGTCTCGAAGCGTATCGCAACAGCTTCAAGGGCAAGAACGACGTGATCGTCGTCGAGCCCAACTCGGACTTCTTCAAATACATGAAGAGCATCGGTCGGGGTGGCGACAAAGCCGGCAAATGATGAAACTGTTGCTGCTCGCCCTGGCCCTGATGCTGGTGATTGAAGGAGTGCTGCCGTTCGTGGCGCCCAGCGCCTGGCGCGAAACCTTTCGCCGCCTGATTCGCTTTTCCGATGGGCAGATACGTTTCATCGGCCTGACCTCGATGTTGATCGGGCTGGTGCTGCTGATGATCTTCCGATGAACTGGCTGCTCCCCGAGCACATCGCCGATGCGCTGCCGTCGGAAGCCGCCCAGATCGAACGGCTGCGCCGGGCATTGCTCGACCTGTTTCGCGTGCATGGCTACGAACTGGTGATGCCGCCGCTGCTCGAACACCTCGAATCGTTGCTCACCGGTTCGGGCCAGGATTTGCGGCTGCGCACCTTCAAGCTCGTCGACCAGTTGTCGGGACGCACCCTCGGCGTGCGCGCCGACACCACGCCACAGGTTGCCCGGATCGACGCCCATCTGCTCAATCGCCAGGGCGTGACGCGTCTCTGCTACTGCGGCAGCGTGCTGCATACCTTGCCGGCTTCGCTGGCGGCAAGCCGCGAGCCCATACAGCTCGGGGCCGAACTGTATGGGCATGCCGGCGTTGCCGCCGACCGCGAAGTCATTCGTCTGCTGGCGGCGGCTCTCGGCAGCGCCGGCGTTCCGGCGGCACGCATCGATCTCGGGCATGTGGGAGTTTTCCGTGCGCTGGCGGCGGCTGCCGGCCTCGATGCCGAACTCGAGGGAGTGCTCCTGCAATTGCTGCAGGGCAAGGACGTCCCGGGTCTGCGCGAGCTTTGCGGCAGGCTGGACGAGCCGCTGCGTTCGGCACTGCTGGCGCTGCCCGAACTCTTTGGCGGCGCCGAAACGCTCACGGCGGCGGCGACGGTGCTGCCAGCCCTGCCGGAAATCGCTGCCGCACTGGCAACCTTGCGACAGCTGCACGAATCGCTGCCCGATCTGCCGCTGTCCTTCGACCTTGCCGATCTGCGCGGTTACCACTATCACAACGGTGTCGTCTTTGCCGCCTATTGCCCGGGCTTCTCCGGTACCATCGCACGCGGCGGCCGTTACGACGGCGTCGGCAGCGCTTTCGGACGCGCCCGGCCGGCGACCGGTTTCTCGCTGGATCTGCGCGAGCTGGCACGCCTGGCGGCGAGCGACCTTCGGCGAGCAGCGATTCTGGCACCCTGCGCGGCCAGCGACGGTGTCCTGGCACGTACGCTGGCCGCACTGCGGGCGCAGGGCGAGGTGGTCGTCGAACTCCTGCCGGGCGAGACTGGCAGCGAAGGACCACCGTGCGACCGGCAGCTGGTCGAACGCGGTGGACAGTGGCTCATCGAGCCGATCAACGGGAACGGATCATAATCATGGCAAGGAATGTCGTGGTCGTCGGCACGCAATGGGGCGACGAAGGCAAGGGCAAGATCGTCGACTGGCTGACGGATCACGCCAGGGGCGTCGTTCGTTTTCAGGGTGGCCACAACGCCGGCCATACGCTGGTCGTCGGCGACAAGGTATACAAGCTGAATCTGGTTCCCTCCGGGATCGTCCGCGACGGCGTCGATTGCTTCATCGGCAACGGCGTCGTGCTCGACATTCACCACCTGCTCAGCGAAATCCGGGTGATCGAGGCAGGCGGCATCGATGTGCGCTCGCGTCTCAAGATCAGCCCGGGCTGCCCGATCATTCTCGCCTATCATGCCGCGCTTGATCACGCGCGCGAGGCGGCGCGCGGGGCGGGCGTACGCATCGGCACCACCGGCAAAGGCATCGGTCCGGCGTATGAGGACAAGGTGGCGCGGCGCGCGCTGCGCATCTATGATCTGTTCTATCCGGATCGTTTTGCCGACAAGCTGCGGGAAAACCTCGACTACCACAATTTCGTCCTGACCCGTTATCTTGGGGCGCAGGCGGTCGATTTCGGCGCCGTGCTGACGCAGGCGATGGCCGACGCCGAGGAAATCAAGCCGCTCGTCAGCGACGTTTCCGCCGCCCTGCACGCGCTCAACCGGGCGGGTCACAACCTGTTGTTCGAGGGCGCGCAGGGTGCCTTGCTCGACGTCGATCACGGCACCTATCCCTTTGTCACCTCCTCGAACTGTGTTGCCGGCCAGGCTGCCGCCGGCTCTGGCATCGGGCCGGGAATGCTGCATTACGTGCTCGGAATCACCAAGGCGTATTGCACGCGCGTCGGTGGTGGTCCCTTTCCGAGCGAACTCGACATCGAGACGGCAGGCCTGCCCGGCCACCAGATGTCGCAAAAGGGTTGCGAATTCGGCACGGTGACGGGACGCAAGCGTCGCTGCGGCTGGCTCGACATCGCCGCGCTCAAGCGCTCGATCCAGATCAACGGCGTGACCGGTCTGTGCATCACCAAGCTCGACGTTCTCGATGGTCTGCCCGAGGTGAAGATCTGCACCGGCTATCGTCTCGATGGCCGCTTGGTCGAGCTGCTGCCGATGGGTGCCGATGACGTCGCGGCGTGCGAGCCGGTGCTCGAAACCCTTCCCGGATGGTCCGCATCCACCGTTGGCGCCAATACGATGGCCGCTCTGCCGGCGGCAGCGCAGGCGTACCTGGCGCGCATCGAGGAGTTGTGCGGCAGCCCGGTGGACATCGTGTCCACGGGCCCGGAGCGTGCGGAGACGGTGGTCCGGCGTCATCCACTGGCGTAACCGCGCGCAACGTCCCGGCGGGTGGCGGCCGGCTGCATCGCCGGACTCCGGCGGTGGCGCAGGCAGGCGGTCGCCAGGCGGGCGAAGGAGACGGCTCGTACGCCGGCTTGCTGCGTCTGCTATGATGCAGCGACGTCTTCTTTCGTGGGAGGTGGGCATGGGCATTCTCGACTGGTTCAAGAACAGGCCGGCGCAGTTCGATCCGGATCGCGTTTCCGAAGAGCTGATTCGCGAGGCAACCGACAAGGCGATCGCCCTCACCAACCCGCGGCTGAGCGTGCTGCCTTCTTGCCAGCGGCGCCTCGCGCCGGCGGTCGAGACGACGATCGAATTTCTGCGCACGTTGGTCAAGGTACTGCCGGCCACGCGCCAGATATCGTCGGCGAGTTGGAGTGCTGATCCGGCATTGCGGGCTTTTTTCGTCGCCCCGAGCGACATCACGACGACGCTTGGGCGATCCGAAAATCTGCGCGCCCTGTTCGACAAGTTTCCCGAACTCGATGAAGCGTATCTGGTGCTGGGAATGGCTTTCAACGAACAGCGCATCTTCGGCATGGCGCTGCATGGCGACACCGTGCAGAGGGATGTGGTGCAGACCAGCGTCAGTTTTTCGGATCACCGGGCGCATCTCTGCGGTCGTGACGAATCGCGCTTGAAGCGCGTCATCGGCACACAGGCTTTCGAGTATCTGCTTGCGCAGGCTTTGGCCGAGATCGGCGAGGATCGCAGCGAGCGGCAGGAACTCGAAGGGAACCGTTCGCTGATCCGGGCGCGTCTGCGCCTGCTGCAGCAGCAGGGGCCGGGGCTCGGATCGATGTTCGGCGGCCCGCCGGCGGCGCGCAGCGAGCAGGCCAGGCTGGAGGCGGAACTGCTCGAGAATGAGCGGCAACTGGAGGCGCTCGGGGGCAATGAATCGGTGCTGGAATTCGAGCTCGACTGCCTGAAGGAGGTGCTCGATAACCCGGCCCGTTACCTGCGCATCGAGCCCAGGCAGTTGCGTCTGGATGCGATGAACGTCGTCAGCGAGACGAGCAGTGGCCAAACGACCGCCGAAGTCGAATTTGCCGTGGCCGAGCTGAGCGGTGCCTCGACGGCGCGCAGGGCATTTGTTTTGGGGCGGGTGGAACGTTCCGAACTGCCCAGAATGCAGAAGATCAATTTCGACGCTGCGGTGCGCTACCTCTGAGCAGGGCAGGGCAGCTTCGAGACAAAGGCCAGCGGCAGCCAGTGCAGTGTCGCCGCGCGGGCCATCGCGATCCGGCTTGCACCGGGAAAGCGCGACACCAAGGGCGCGGGTTTTCGCGTCCGCCATACCTGTCGGGGGGAATTCGCCATGGATCGAGAGGAACTACGTGACCAACTGCTCGCGCCGGTACTGCAGTGGATCCGGCTGGGGCGACAGAGCAATGCATTGATGCTGCGTTCCCTGGAAGTGGTTGGTCAATGCAGTACCAGCCTGCTGCGCAGTGCAACCCTGCGCGAACGCCCGGACTGGAGCGAACTCGGCGCCATGCTCCGGGAAAAGGGCACTGTTTCGCTCGAATCGGCCGTCGCCATGGGCTGGGCGCTGCAGGGCGAGATGCAGCAGTTCCTGACCGAAAGCAGCGAGGCAAGCGTCGCCGTTGCTGGCAGCGCCGTTCGCCTGGCGACCGGTGGCAGCGGCGAGGACTTCGCTACGCGGCGGGCTGCGCTGGGCGATGCCCTGCTGAACCTCGCCATCCCTTGGTACCAGCTTTCGGGTCGCGCCGCAGAAGTTCTCGCGCAGGGTCTGCAGCCGATGCTGCGCGAGGCGCGTGTTGATTCGAAAGAAATCGGTCGGAGCTAGTCAGTCCGGCACGCCCTGCGGTACTGGGAGCGGACCCCGGTCTTCGCCGAGGAAGAGGTGCATGCGAACCTTGGTGACGTCGTCATGGCTCTGATGCAACTGCCGGCCAAGCTGCATGGCGCTGGTGATGACGGAGTCGACCGAGGCGTCGTCGTGCGCGGAGAGAAAGACCTCGGCGACGATGCCGTCCTGCGTGTAGTGGGGAATCACTTCACGTAGTTCGCGCAACGGAGCTTGCAGTTGCGCATGGTAGTCGAAGCGTTCGCGCAACTCGTGGCGATTGGCATAGACGCGGATTTCGCCATCCGCGAGTTCGTCCGAGGTGTCGACGTGGACCATCACCGCCGTGATGTCGAGCACTTCGCTCAACAGGGTCTTTTCCACCTGGTCGGCGATCTGGTGTCCTTCGGTGACCGAGAGAAAGGGGTCCACCACCACGTGCACGTCGACCAGAATGTCGGGTCCCAGTTTGCGGGCCTTGAGCAAGTGGGCGGAGCGCACCTGCGGATGCTCGTTGATCAGCTTGGTGATCGTCGCCCGCACCTCGTTGTCGACAGCCTCCGCGGAATCGGTCAATTCCTCCAGCGAGTCGATGGCGATTTCGACGCCGACCTTGCCGACGAAGTAGGCGACACCGATAGCCGCGACCGGATCGAGCATCGGCCAGCCGGCAAGCGCGCCGGCGATGCCGAGCAGGGCGGCAAACGAAGCGACTGCGTCGCTGCGGTGGTGCCAGGCATTGGCGATGATGATGTTGGAACCGATGCGGCGTCCGACCCGCACCGTGTATTGGTAAAGCAATTCCTTGACCAGCATCGACCCGGCCGCCACCCACAGCGCAATCTGTCCCGGGGCGGTGAGGTCCGGGTCCTTGATCCGGTTGGCGGCGTCGAGCGCGATGCCGACCGCCACTCCGAGCAGGATCAGCGCAAGCAGCAAGGTTGCCAGACTTTCGAACTTGCCGTGGCCGTAGGGGTGCCCCTCGTCCGCCTTCTTGCGGGCGAGATGCATGCCGATCAGAACCACGAGATCGAACAGCACGTCGGCGCTGGAATGCAGGCCCTCGGCGATCAGCGCCGCCGAATGACTCATGAAGCCGATGATCAGTTTGGCCAGACTCAGGAAGACGTCTGCGCCCGTGCCCACTTGGGTCACCCGTTGGGCGGCCCGGTAGTTTTCCTGCCTGGTGTCGTTTGCGGGCACTTCCATGCGCTGGCCTCCGGAAGGTCGGCGCGACAGGAACCGATGGCCGCCGCGCCGGGGTAGCTCAAAGAAAATTTGTGGGCGCCAAATATACTCTCATCCTCTTGCCGCGGGTGCCGGGAGAGAAAGAACTTGCACCACAACGACTGGCCGACCGACACCAACTGCTTCGTCCGGGTTGGCCGGCCCGGTTCGGTTTCCTTTCCCGCAGCACGGCCATCACCCCGTTTCGCCCTTGAGCCAGTCGGCACGCTGGTCGGGAAAGTAGCGCCAGCCATCACTGCCCGGGTCGGCGTTTGCTGGCGGCTAGGCGAGGGCTCCCGCAATCGTCCGGAAGCTGTCCAGCCCGGCTTCGAGGTTGTCGATGATCTCGGCGGCGATTTCCTCCGGCTCGGGCAAGTGGTCGAGGTCGGCGAGGCTCTTGTCCTTGAGCCAGAAGAGGTCGAGGCTCGTTTTGTCGCGGGCGGCGATCTGCTCGTAGGTGTATTTGCGCCAGCGGCCTTCCGGGTTGGTGTTCTCGTTCCAGGTCTCTTTGCGCTCGTGACGGTTCCGCGGGTGGTAGCAGGCGAGGAAATCCTGCAAATCCTCGAAGCGCAGCGGCTTTTTCTTCAGCGTGTGGTGGATGTTGGTGCGGTAGTCGTAGAACCACACTTCCTTGGTCCACGGTTCCCTGCGGGCGGCGTGGTTGTCGAAGAACAGCACGTTCGCCTTGACGCCGTTGGCGTAGAAGATGCCGGTCGGCAGGCGCAGGATGGTGTGCAGGTCGGTCGTTTCCATCAGCTTCCTGCGTACGGTTTCGCCGGCACCGCCTTCGAACAGCACGTTGTCGGGCACGACCACGGCGGCGCGGCCGGTGGTCTTGAGCAGGGTGCGGACGTGCTGAACGAAATTGAGCTGCTTGTTTGAGGTAGTTGCCCAGAAGTCCTGTCGGTTGTAGGTGAGGTCATCCTTCTCCTGTTCGCCTTCTTCATTGGTGAAGCTCATCGAGCTCTTCTTGCCGAACGGCGGATTGGCGAGCACGTAGTCGAAGGTTTTCGCCGAGCTGGCGACGAGAGCATCGTTGGGGGAGATGGAGCTTTCACCGTCGATCTCGCCGATGTTGTGCAGGAACATGTTCATCAGCGCCAGACGGCGGGTGCTGGCGACGATCTCGTTGCCGAAGAAGGTTTCGTGCTTGAGGAAGGCCTTCTGCGCCTTGTCCAGCGCGTGCGTGGCGACGAGGAAATCATAGGCGGCGAGGAAGAAACCGCCGGTACCGCAGGCCGGGTCGGCAATCGTCTTGCCCGGTTCCGGGCGTATGCATTCGACCATGGCGCGGATCAGGGCGCGCGGCGTGAAGTATTGGCCCGCCCCGGACTTGGTATCCTCGGCATTGCGTTCGAGCAGTCCTTCGTAGATGTCGCCTTTGACATCCGCCCCCAGGGTGACCCACTGCGTTTCGTCGATCATGTCGATCAGCCGATAGAGCTTGGCCGGGTCCTGAATCTTGTTCTGCGCCTTGGTGAAGATCGAGCCGAGCATGCCGGGCTTGTTGCCCAGCTCACGCAGCAGGGTGACGTAATGCACTTCGAGCTCCGCGCCGCGTTTGGCCTTGAGTGCGGGCCAGCTGTATTCGGTGGGAATGCCCACCTTGCGGCTGTAGGGCGGCTGGCTGTACTCGTCCGCCATCTTGAGGAAGATCAGATAGGTGAGCTGTTCGAGATAGTCGCCGTAGCCGACGCCGTCATCGCGCAGCGTGGTACAGAAACTCCAGACCTTGGAGACGATGGCGGCGGTCGCGTTCATGCCTTATTACCCTCTCTATTACCCTGACCAAAGGGCAATTACCCTTTCTTGAACCAACGCGCCGCAGGACCACGCCCCTGGCACTCGATGACGCCAGCGGCCTGTTGGGCGCGCAACACACGGCGCACCATGTCGCGGCTGACGCCGGGACACTCCCGCTCGAGCTGCGAAACCGTGAATTCGCCGGAAAACTGATTGATGGCGGTCAGCACCAGCTCGGTCTTGGCTCCGCGCGGCGCGCTCACCCCGCCGACACGCTCGACGAGATCGCGGTAGGCACTCTTCAAAATCGACAGCACGAAATTGACGTAGGGTCACGGATCGTTCTTGCTCTCGTGCCAGCCTTGCGAACTTTGCTCCAGGGTTTCGTAGCAACCGGCCTCTGCTCGACCAGGCGTTCCAGGCTGATGTAGCGCCCGATCCAGGAACTCGCCGAGATCGGCGAGATACCACGCGGTGGCCGCCGGGATGGCAAGCGAACCGCCGGTGAGCTGGCGCAGTGTGCTCATGCCGCCGCCTTTCTTGTGCGCCGCCCGGTGGTGGCGGCTGTTCGTTTCGTGGAAGACTCGCGCGCCGCCTTGATCCGTGCGAGCAGTGTCGAGGCGGGTTCGTCCTGCGGGTCTTGCGGCACCAATTGGCCGGAGAAGGCTTTTTTCAGGATGGATTGGCGCAATGCGTCAGCTTGCTGCAATGCACTAGCAAGGATTTGGTCGAGTTGGTCGACTTCGGAGAGTCTGGATTCAAGAGTCTCGACGAGCTGCAGAGCCTCTTCGAGCGAGCAGATAGGGACAGCGGTATTTTCGACGATGCCGAGATTCAAATTCGGTTGCACTCCCCCAGAGGACTTCATACGAATATCGCCGTAATTTTTCTGGAAAAACCACTTCACATATGGCCGTAATTTTCCAGCTATTCCCTCAAGAAGGATGGCAGCAATCGCCTGATTAGTAGTCGCTTCAATAAGTAACTCAGAGCATTTGCCACGGGTTTTTCCCTCACCGTACAGGGCAACCAACAACGTGTGTTTCGGGTAGAGCCTTAGTTTGGTCTCCCGCAACGCGGTGTCAGTGACAACGTCGCTCGCTTTAGTAACGTAGCTAGCGTTTAAAGCACCGCTTGTGACCCAAGGAATCGTGCCACCCTCGTAAAACTCTTTACGGCTCTTTAATGGCGTAACGCCAGTACCTAATGTTCCAAGTTCGCCAACTTTGACCCAGGCCCACCCAAGGGGCAGTTCGGGCAACTCAGCGCACTCTTCGGGCGTCAGTGGAGGTAGCGGCTTGGGGGCTTTGGGCCTTGTATCCAGTTTTTTTCCAGTCTCCCACGCAGCCAGTTGTCTCTTGTGGCGTTCGGTACGTTCGCGCCGAATGCGCTCAAGCAAGGCTTCAGCGGTATCGAGTTTGTCGGAATTTTCAGCACGCCATTGGGCGCTAAGTTTGCCGTCGAATGCGTGCTTGAGCAGGGCTTGGCGATAGACCTTGAGCTGGGACTGGGCGGTTTTCAGGCTTTCGATGCCCTTATCCAGCTCGGAGAACAGCTCTTCGATTTTGGCGACGATCCGTAGCTGTTCAGTTGTTGGAGGTAGCGGAAAGTTACAGTTGGAAAGATATGGTGTTGGTACGCGCCGTTGGCCCACAGCGCCGGACATATTGGCTTCGGCTTCATGACGAAAAGCGTCTGAGGAAACGAAGTAATAGACGTATTCAGGGATAACCCCAGAATGTGCCCGAAGGACATGAAATTCGGTTGAACCAAAGCCCAAGCCGTTCTTGACCTCTGGTACCACAGCCATTTTCCCGTTTTCCATGCAGGGCGTAATCTTGGCGAAGAGAACATCCTGATATTGAAACGCGGTATAGCCTTTCTTTACCTCGGAGAATTTCCGCAACTCTGACACGTCTATCGCTCCTGTTCCGGCTGCTACGGCCGGCATCGGTACAAAGGAGACTTCCAAGTCGTCACTGACCGCTAATTTGTCTAGCGTCGGATTGACGGTACAGACTTCCGAGATTGCTGTTTTGCACCAGCTCGATGGCAGGTCTTCGGCACAGATCGTCATCAAGCTACCAACACTTCATTCAATTCATCGAGCAGCATGTCCATCTGCGCACCAAACAGCTGGTACATTTTTCCCAATCCGCCTTGCCCATCGAAAGGCGACATTTCGAGATCGTCGCGCTCGATATGGAACGAGCTGGCGACGTGGTCGCGAATCATGCGTAACCAGCCCATTTGTTCTTCGTTGAATTTCTCGCTGCCGCCGGAGTGGTGCTTCATGATCCAGTTCTGGAAGTTGCGGCGGACGGTGTCGTCGAAGGTCGAGAGCTTGTCGTCGATGCCGCAGACGCGGCGGATCAAGGCGACGAGCGCGGTGAGTTCGCTGATCGGCTGCTCGCCCTTGACGCCATCCAACTGGCTGTAGGCTTGCCATACGCGTAGCGGGGCGAGCCTGGGTTTGTCGGTCTTGAGCTTGTCGAGCACCTGGCGGATCAGTTCGAAGCTCAACTCACGCCGGCGCCAGGACTGGCTGAAGAAGATGGTCAGGGCGGTAATGTTGTCCTGACTGGCCTTCAGGTAGTCGGCGAATTCCTCGGTCAGCGCCTGAGCGTTGCTGGCGGCGTCCTTGTCCCATTCCGCACGCAGGACGGTATCGAGGTTGTCGTGGTCGATGGTCTGCTCTTTGTCGCGGCGGATGGCGTCGATGAGCTCGACGAGTTCGCCGTTGAAGACCTTGGCGACGGCCTGAACCAATTGCTCTTGCGCCTGCTGCCGCTTGGCATCGCCGGGGTCGCTGCCGATGGGCAGGCCGGCGAGTTCGAGCGCCCGGGCTTCGACGTTGTCGGCGTCGATGGCGCCGAACAGTTTGCCGACGAGCTGGCCGAGTTCGATGCCGCCGGCTTTTTCGCGGAGCAGCCGCTGTTCGTTGGCATTGAGTTGCTTGTTGAGACGTGCCAGACGGCCCGCGAGTGAGGAAACGGTGTCTTCGTCGGTGGCGCCCATCACGACGGCCATGGCCAGATCCTTGAGCGGCACCGTGGGCCTGGTGATGAGCGGCTGGCTGGCGGTCTTGAGCGACCTGGTGACGCCGATGGCGTCCACAATCACATAGTGCGTCTTGGCGCTCCTGGCGGAGGGGGTGACCTTGCGCAGTTCGTCCATGTCCAGCGTGCGGGTGCCGCGCCCCTTCATCTGCTCGAAGTAGTTGCGGCTTTTCACGTCGCGCATGAAGAGCAGGCATTCGAGCGGTTTGACGTCCGTACCTGTGGCGATCATGTCCACGGTAACCGCGATGCGCGGATAGTAGTCGTTGCGGAACTGGGCGAGGACGGACTTGGGGTCTTCGTCGATCTTGTACGTGAGCTTCTTGCAGAAGGCGTTGCCTTCGCCGAATTCCTCGCGTACGGTCTGGATGATGTCGTCGGCGTGGCTGTCGGTCTTGGCGAAGATGAGGGTTTTCGGCACTTCCTTCCGGCCGGGGAAGATTTCCGGCAGCTTGTCGCGGAAGGTGCGGATGACGGTGCGAATCTGGTCCGGGTTGACGATGGCGCGGTCCAGTTGGGTGGCGCTGTAGGCTTCGTCTTCGTCCTGTTGTTCCCAGCGTTTCTTGCGGGTGAGCTTTTCGCGTCGCTCGACCTGTTGCTGCGCCTTGATTTCGGCACCGGCCTTGGTGACCTGGGTCTCGATCACATAAACCTCGTTGCCGACATTGACGCCGTCGGCAACGGCCTTTTCGTGGCTGTAGTCGCTGACGACGTTTTTCTTGAAGAAGCCGTAGGTACGGTTGTCCGGGGTGGCGGTGAGGCCGATGAGGCTGGCGTCGAAGTAATCGAGCACCTGTTGCCAGAGGTTGTAGATGGAGCGGTGGCATTCGTCGATGAAGATGAAATCGAAGAACTCCGGCGGCACCTTCTCGGTATAGACGAGGGGCATCGGGGCCTTGGGCTGGGCCAGCTCGGCCGGGTTGATCTCTTCGGCGGCTTCTTCGAGCGGGGTGTCCTTGAGGATGGAGTAGAGGCGCTGGATGGTGCTGATGCAGACCTGGCTATCCTTGGCGATATAGGCGGACTTCAGGCGCTGAACGTTGTAGAGCTCGGTGAATTTGCGGTTATCGTCGAGTGGGACATAGGACATCATTTCCTGCTCGGCCTGTTCGCCAAGATTCCTGGTGTCGACCAGGAAGAGAATACGTTTGGCCCTGGCATGCTTGAGCAGCCGGTAGATCGCGGTGACGGCGGTGTAGGTCTTGCCGGCCCCGGTCGCCATCTGGATCAAGGCGCGGGGGCGGTCGGACTTGAACGACTCTTCGAGGCGGGCGATGGCGCTTTCCTGGCAGTCGCGCAAGCGGAGTTCGGCGGCGGGCCGATGGCTGGGGTTCAATTGCGGGATATGTTGCAGGCGCCCGCGCAGGCTGTCGCCCTGAGCGATCCACTCCTTGAGGGTTTCCGGCCGGTGGAAGTGGAAGACTTCGCGCGAGCGGGGCTTGGGATCGCGGCCATCGGTGAAACGGGTGATGACGCCAGTACTCTCGTAGAGGAAGGGTAGCGGCTCCGGGTTATTGACCCACTTGAGCTTGGCGGCGGCATAGCCGCCCGTTTGCTCTTCGACTTCGGTGATTTTTTGGCCGAGCTCTTCCTTCTTTGCTTCGATCACGCCGACGGCTTTCTTGTCGACGAAGAGGACATAGTCGGCGGGGCCGACGGTGGTTTGGTACTCGCGAACCGCGATGCCCGGACCGGCGCTGAAGTCGATTTTCTTGGCCGATTGAAGGACCCAGCCGGCGCGGCCGAGCCGTGCGTCAATGTGGTCGCGGGCCGCTTGTTCGGGATTCTGGTTTTCGGTCATTCGCGCCGCTGCGTTGGTTTTCCTAGACTGCGGCGAATGATATAGGAAGCCGACGATCCCGGTGATGAAAGAGGCATGCGGGACGCGTGGGGTGCTGCAGTCCTACGGCCCATGACCGGCCATTTCGCCCGTCGAAGGCATTGCTGGCGTGATAGAATTCCAGGCTTGATCAAGACGACGACATTGCCGCCGAAGTCGCGTCGCCAGCGGATTGAAGATGGAAGCTTTCGCCAGAGAAACCCTCCCGATCAGCCTCGAAGACGAGATGCGTCGATCGTATCTCGATTACGCGATGAGCGTGATCGTCGGACGCGCCTTGCCCGACGCGCGCGATGGCCTGAAGCCGGTGCATCGGCGCGTGCTGTTCGCGATGCACGAATTGTCGAACGACTGGAACAAGCCCTACAAGAAATCGGCACGCATCGTCGGTGATGTCATCGGTAAGTACCACCCGCACGGCGACACGGCGGTGTACGACACCATCGTGCGCATGGCGCAGGACTTCTCGCTGCGTTACATGCTGATCGATGGCCAAGGGAATTTCGGTTCGGTCGATGGCGACAACGCGGCGGCGATGCGTTACACCGAAGTGCGCATGGCGCGCATCGGGCACGAACTGCTGGCCGACATCGACAAGGAGACGGTGGATTTCGGGCCCAACTACGACGGTTCGGAGGAGGAGCCGCTGGTCCTGCCGGCGCGCATCCCGAATCTGCTGATCAACGGCTCGTCGGGAATCGCCGTGGGCATGGCGACCAACATCCCGCCGCACAACCTCGGCGAGGTGATCGACGCCTGTCTGGCGCTGCTTGGCAATCCCGAGACGACGATCGACGAACTGATCGATCTGCTGCCTGGCCCCGATTTTCCGACCGCCGGCATCATCTACGGCGTTGCGGGTGTGCGTGAGGGGTATCGGACCGGGCGCGGGCGCGTCGTCATGCGCGGCAAGGTGCACTTCGAGGACATCGACAAGGGCAACCGGCAGGCGATCATCATCGACGAGCTGCCGTACCAGGTGAACAAGCGCACCTTGCTCGAAAAAATCGGCGAGCTGGTCAACGAGAAGAGAATAGACGGCATTTCCGACCTGCGCGACGAGTCCGACAAATCGGGCATGCGCGTGGTGATCGAGCTGAAGCGCGGCGAAGTGGCGGAAGTGGTGCTCAACTGCCTGTACAAGCAGACGCAGTTGCAGGACACCTTCGGCATGA
>NZ_JAMTDV010000100.1 GCF_023806565.1 Accumulibacter sp.
ACAAGCGCCTGAATGAGTTGATCGACTCCACGCCGAGCGCGATCCTGTTGCTCGATGCCGCGGGGCGCATCGTGCTCGCCAACCGGGAGTTCGAACGCTGCTTCGGGGTGGCGCGCGAGCAGTTGGTCGGGCGTGCGATCGAGACGCTGATTCCTGAACGTCTGCGCGCCGGCCTTGCCCGGCTGCGCACGGCCTATACTGCGACCCCGGAATTCCGGCCGCTAGGTACTTGCACTGCCGGCACAGGCGCATCTAGTCGATACCGGTCTCGGACCGGTCTACGACGGCATCGCGCACTTCGCGCTGACGCCGGAAGACCTGTTGCCGGTGCTGGCTCTGGCGGTACTGACCGGGCTTCAAGGGGCTGATGCGGCGCGGCGGGTCATCGTTGTGCTGCCATTGACCTGGTTGATCGCTGGCGTGCTGGCAGGGGCGCTGGCCGGGTCGTCGTCCCCTGTGCCGGACTGGCTGCTGCTGGGCGCGCTGCTCTTGATCGACCGGGCGCTGTCGCCCCGGGTGCTGACGGCGATCGCCGTCGGACTTGGCCTGCTCCTCGGCGCAGCCAACGGCACATGGCGGGTTGCCGGAAGTTGGCTGGCTGCCAGCGGGTTGCTATTGCTGGGTTGGTCGCTTCGATAGCAAGACTGCGCCGGTCACTTTTTCTTGGTTTGAGATTGTTGGTTGTTGAGCCGGAGCATCAGGCGCTCGATCGGCGACGGGATTTGTCGCCAAAAAAGCGACCGTTTCTCGGTGAGCCCTTCTTGCTTGGAGTTGTTCAACGCTGACCATAGCGCAGATTCGGGCAATGGTGATTGCATATTAGCAAGGGGGATCGCGTGCCAAACTGCGGACCAGCGCAGGCGTGCCTCGAAGCCGCCACCGGCCGGGCTCTCGACCTCGAATCGCGCGAAGTGCAACTCGGCGATGCGCTGGACGATGGCGAGACCAAGACCACTGCCTTCGGCGCTTGCCTCGCGACCGCGATAGAAGCGCTCGACGAGTCTTGGCAACTCGTCCGGGGAAACGCCCGGCCCGTCGTCGGAGACGCCGAGCAGCACCTCGCTCCCCTGCCGCCGCACGAAGAGCGTGACCGCGGTGGCCGGGGGAGGATAGCGCCGGGCATTGTCGAGCAGATTGCGCAGGGCGATCGCCAGCAACTCGGCGTCGCCCCTGACCAGCACGGGAGCATTGCCTGCCTGCAGGTCAACCGGCTTGCGGTCGGCGACCGGTGGAGTCTCGGCGACGACTCTGCGTGCCAGCTCGACGAGGTCGATTTCGCCGGGATGCGGCAATCCGGCCAGCGGATCGAGGCGCGCCAGACGCAGCAGCTGATCGACCACGCGCGTGGCCCGCTCGGTGCCGAGCAGGATCTGAGCCAGTGCGTGCTCGCGATCGTCGGCGTGCTTGCTGAGCTGCGCAACCTGCGCCTGGATTCTGACCACTGCCAGCGGCGTACGCAGCTCGTGTGCGGCGTCGGCGGTAAAGCGGCGCTCCTTGTCGAGCGCACCGGCGAGCCGGATCAGCAGCTGATCGAGTGCTGCCGCCAGCGGCTGCGCTTCACGCGGCACGGTGCGCCCGGCCAGCGGCGTGAGGTTTTCGGGAGAACGCGCGGCGACATCGGCAGCCAAGTCATCAAGCGGCTTCAGACCGCGCCGCACCGACCAGTAGATCAGCAGCAACAGCAGCGGCGAAATGAGCACGAGCGGCAGGACCGCCTGGCTGGCCACTTCCAGCGCCGCACGGTGGCGCACGTCGATCGTCTGTGCGACCTGTACTCGGTAGTCGTCGGACTCCTCGGCGAGAGTCAGTACGCGCCAGCGCTGACCCGCGTAATCGAGGTCCTCGTAGCCGGGCGCGGCGGCCAGCGGGGTGGTCGGCGCATGCTCGGAGCGCAGGATCAGCGAACCATCGGCGCGCCCGACCTGAAATTCGATCGGCGACTCGTAGCGATGCATCGCGTCGTTTCGCGCCATCGCCAGACGCGTCGCGAGGTCCGCCAGATGACTTTCATTGTCGCGCAGCAGCGCCAGCAGCAGCCGCGCGGACTGCGCCAGATGACCATCCATCAGTTCCTCGGCCTCGTGCTCCGCCTGCCAGTAACTCATCAGGCCGGAGAGTGCGAGGCCCAGCATCGCAGCGATGCAGACCGCGGCCAACAGGCGCCGGCGCAAGGAAGGGGCGCGCGCGCCTGGCGCAATCGCGGACATCACACGCCGTCGCCGATGCGATAACCTAGGCCACGGACGGTGTGGATGAAGTCGGCGCCAAGCTTTCGGCGCAGATGGTGCACGTAGACCTCGACGGTGTTGCTGCCGGTTTCTTCGCCCCACGCATACAGACTCTCTTCGAGCTGGCTGCGCGTCCGGATATGGTTCTTGTGGCTGAGCAGGTCGTGCAGCAACGAGTACTCGCGCGCCGACAGATTCACCGATTGACCATCTCTGCTCACCCACTTGCTCGCCGGTTCGAGCACCACGCCGGCGTGCTCCAGCCTTGGCGCTGCGCTGCCGCTGGCACGACGAATCAGGGCGCGCAGACGCGCCTGCAGTTCGAACAGATCGAAAGGCTTGGTCAGGTAATCGTCGGCCCCGGCGTCCAGTCCGGCGATCTTGTCGGCGCTGCTGTCGCGCGCAGTGAGGATCAGCACCGGCAACTGGTTTCCCCCCGCGCGCAATTCCCTCAGCAGCGACAGGCCGTCGCGTCGCGGGACGCCGAGGTCGAGCACGCACACCTGATAGTCGTGGTCGAGCAATGCCAGGCGCGCAGATTCGCCGTCACGCACCCAGTCGACAGCGTAGTCGGCAAGCTTGAGACCGGCCCGCGTGCCGTCACCGAGCATGGCATCGTCCTCAACCAGAAGAATTCGCATTTCCCTGTCCCCCCTTCTACGCTCAACGGTGCCCTCTTCTGCCGCTCATCACCGCGACCGGCGCGAGCTTCCTGCCGCTGGTCGGGCAAAGCGGCGATGCAAGCGTAGCCGGGCCTCCTTAACTCACGCTGAAGCCGGCTGGCAGCCTTGGCCGTCATGCCGAAAGGCGTACGTAGTGGCTTCCTGCCGGGATGATCGAGGTCACGACGCACACAGCCAGATCGCCAACGCGGGTACCCCGGAGGTCGTCGGCGGCCCGGTCTGCGGCGACGATCGCAATGGCCGGAGGTGGCTACAACCGGAAGGAGAAGCACTTCAGCAATTGCGCGGTTTCGCACAGCGGCAGACCCATCACCCCGCTATAGCTGCCCGCAAGATGCTCGACGAACATGCCGGCGCGGCCCTGGATGCCGTAGGCCCCCGCCTTGTCCATCGGTTCGCCGCTGGCGACATAGCGCGCGATCTCCTCCTCCTCGAGCACGCGAAAACGCACCTCGCTGACCGACAGCACGGTTTCGATGCGGCCCGAATGCGCAACGGCGACCGCGCTGAGAACGCGATGCCCCTTGCCGGAAAGACGGCGCAGGATGGTGCCGGCATCGTCCGCGTCACGCGGTTTGCCAATCAGCTCGCCAGCCAGCACGAGCGTCGTGTCCGCCGCGAGAACTGCCTGCGGCGGCAGTTTTCGCCACTCGACGATGCTCCAGCCGTGTTCGGCCTTGCGACGGGCAATGCGCTGCACGTACTCGATCGGATCCTCCGCGGCCAGCGGACTCTCGTCGAGTTCGCACACATCGCGCGGCGGACTGCGCAGCACCAGTGTGTCGAAAGCGACGCCGATCTGCGCCAGCAGTTCGCGCCGCCGCGGACTGCGCGACGCCAGATACAGACGTGGACGCGGGACCTCGACCGGCATCAGCCCTCCCGATGATAGGGATGCCCGCGAACGATGCTGATCGCCCGATAGAGCTGTTCGCAGAGGAGCAGCCGCGCCAGCGCATGCGGCAGCGTCAGGCTGGACAGGCGAATGGCGCCGTCGGCCTGCGCGATCAGGGATTGATCGAGGCCATCGGCACCGCCGATGACGAAAGCGGTATCTCCCCCGGCGCGCATCCAGCCGGCGAGACGCTCGGCGAGTTCGCGCGTCGGCAGATCGGCGCCGCGTTCGTCGAGCACGATCATGCGGTCGTAGCCTTGCAGCGCCGCCAGCAGACGGGTCTTCTCCGCCGCCAGCAATTGCTCGCGGTTTTTCGCGCCGCGGCTTTCCGGTTTCACTTCGACGATCGACACGGGCAGTTCGCGCGGCATGCGCTTGACGTACTCGGCGCATCCCTGCATCACCCAGGCGGGCGGTTTGTGGCCGACCGCGAGGATGGCGAGCTTCAACCTTCGCCTGCCGTCGTCGCCTCGCCGGCGCTGCGCCGTATCCTGAGCGGTCCCTTGCCGCCCCACAGCTCCTCGAGGTTGTAGTAGCTGCGCACCGCCGGCTGCATGACATGGACGACGATGTCGCCGAGGTCGACCAGCACCCACTCGCCGACTTCCTCGCCTTCGCAGGAGAGAACTTCGCCGCCCGCTGCCCGGACCTTCTCCTGCACGTTGCGCGCCAGCGACTGCACCTGCCGATTGGAATCGCCGCAGGCAATGACCATGCGCTCGAACAGTGGCGTCAGATGGTTGGTGTCGATGACCTCGATGTCACGACCCTTGATGTCTTCGAGTGCGTCCACCACGATCTCTTGCAGTTGGGGTAATTTCATCGGCGATTCACTGCTCCCGGTAAAGGTTTTCCTTTCGGATGTGGGCGATCACCGCTTCCGGCAGCAGATAGCGGACACTGCCGCCTTGCGCCAGCAGCGCGCGAATGCGCGTCGCCGAGATCGCCAGTTGGGTCATGGCGAAGGTGACGATACGTCCGGCAGGCACAGCGGCGAGCAGCGCCGGGTCGGCACAATGGCGCTCGCGGTAGCTCTCGGCCAACGCCGGCGGCAGACGATCGACTTCGATGGGGAAGCCCGGACGGTGCGCCACCGCGAGGTGCGCCAGCGCGAACAGCGACTGCCAGCGATGCCAGCCGGACAGCGCGGCAAAGGCATCGGCGCCGAGCAGTAGCACCAGCGGCCGCTGCCGGCCACATTGGTCGGCCCGGCGCAGGCGCTGCAGCGTGGGAACGGTAAAGCTCGGCCTCGCCGCCTCGATTTCAGCCGCATCGACCGAAAAACGGGAGTTGTCGGCGATTGCCAGCCGTACCATCGCCAGGCGCTGTCCGGCTGCAACCTGCGGCGGTTCGCGCAGCGCCGGCTGGCCCGCTGGAATCCAGCGGACGCCGGCCAGATCGAGCGCTTCGATTGCCTCTTCGGCGAGCCGCAGATGCCCGAAGTGAACCGGATCGAAGGTGCCACCGAAAATGCCGAGCGGCGTCCCGTCCGGGCGATCAGGCATGGTCCTCGACCGCCACGAAGACGTCCCGGTAACTCACATAGAAGCTCGCAAACAGCGTCGGCGCAAGAACGAGCACGAGCAGCACGGTCACCAGGACGGTCATCAGTGCGGTGCCGTTCGGCAGCAGTGTGGCGAGCACGCCGAGAACGACGCTCGGGATGATCGTCGCGAAGACGACGATGGCCAGTGAATACACGAGAAACGCCCGCCAGTTGCGCAGACAGGCGACGAAGCTGAAAAACAGTGCCTTGGCCGGCGAAAAGCCATGCCATCCGGCGAGCACCGGCGCGTACCAGTAGGCCATGATCAGCGGGCAAAGCAGGAGCAGCGCGATCTCGATGGCTGCCAGCAGCGAGCCGCTGCTCAGCACCTCCTCGTCGGGTTTCCGCCCGGCCAGCATCATCGCCATCAGCGCACCATCATCGGCCAGCGCCGATACGGCAAGGATCGCCACCATCGCCACCAGGTAGATCGCTCCCAAGGCGAGCAGCGAGCGCAGGTTGCTGGCAAAACCGGAGAACAGGATCGGCGGACCGAGCGGCAGACCGCGATCAATGTTGCGACAGGCATTCATCAGGCTGACGGAAAAAGCCGGGATGCAAAGCGTCGTGGCAATCGTGCCCAACATCGGGATGACGTTCACCAAAGCCATCAATACCCAGTAGCTGACGACGAGGAAGGTCAACATCAGGTGATTTCTGCGAAAGAGCCCGAAGCCGGCAGTCAGCCAGCGCCAACCTTGTGCTGCAGGAAGAGTCAATGCTTGCATTTCTTCGGGTCGCTCATACGGCAATGAAAATATCACGATACGAAGCATACACCGAGCCGGCAAGCACCGGCCCGAGGACCAGAAAGCCGAGCCCGACCGGCAGCGCGGCAAAAAAGCATAGAACCATGCCGATCAGGCCGTACACCAGCAGCGGCAGCGTGTTCTTGAGGCAGGCGTGGAAACTTGCCTTCAGCGCGTCGATCGGCTGCAACTGGTTGAAGACCACCAGCGCCGGAGCGAACCAGATTGCCATGAGCACCGGCACGAGCAGCACCAGCGATATCAGCACGGCCAGCAAGATACCGCCGACAGCGATTCCCGTCCCAATCGGCCCGTGCATCAGCAGACCACCGGCGACGCTGCCGCCGGCGAACAGGAAACCCAGCACAAATACCACCAGCATGGCGAGCAGGTAGAGCACGCCGAGCATCACCAGGGGACCGGAATTGCGCTGGAAGCCGCCGAAAAGGTCGGTAACTGCGAGCGTTTCGCCACGCGTCACCTTGTCACACCCGAGCAGCATGCCGGCCGCGAGAATCGGCGTCAACAGGTGAGTCGCAAGATGACCGATTCCGGGGACGATTGCCAGACCAAGCATGATCACGATCAGCAGCACCATGATCGCCAGCCAAACGCCAGGATTGACGACGAAGATCGCCCAGCCATGCCGGAGCCAGTCGAAGGCATTGCCGACGCCGACCTGGCGGCTGGCACCGTCGAATGCGGGGGCGGGTATCGGAAAATTTTCCATGATGTTTGCGGTAGCGCTACGATAGACCAACCTGCGGCACGACTGCCACATCCGAAGCGTAGCGGGTGTCTGAGGAGCGATGGGCCTGCAGGATCGATCGGTAGACGTCCGGGTCACGCTGAAGGACCAGGTCTCCAGGACGCGGCAGGTGTCGATCATGCAGTCGGGAAACCCAGAAACGCAGTGCTGCGGCGCGCAGAAGCGTCGGCCAGGCTGCCCGCTCGCCCGGCTGCAGCGGTCGGCCCCGATCGTAGGCGGCAAGCAGCGTGTCCGTGCGTTCGCCGTCCAGTTCGCCGGAGCCCAACGAGCACCAGTCGTTGACGGTCACCGCCAGGTCGAAAAGCAGGTCGTCGACGCCGGCAAAATAGAAGTCGAGCAGGCCGCTCACCCGATCGACTTCGAAAAGGACGTTGTCGCGAAACAGATCGGCGTGGATCACGCCGCGCGGCAGACCGCTAGGCCGGTGATGCAATTGGTGCTGCACTTCGTCGTGCAGCAGCCCGGCATCTTCGTCGGCCAGACACGGTGCAACCCGGGCAGCGACCTGCGCGCACCACGCCGCATCGCGCTGGTGTGGCATCTGGCCCGGAGACGATCGAGCGGCAAGGTGCAACTCAGCAAGCATCGCGCCGACTGCCGCGCACTGCGCCAGGTTGGGCGATCGCTCGGAACGTCCCGGCAGCCTTCGGACGATCGCCGCCGGCTTGCCGGCGACGCGACCGAGAAACTGATTGTGGCGGTTGGCAATCGGCGCCGGGCAGGGAATGCCGCGTGCGGCCAGATGCGACAGCAAGCGCATGTGGAAATCGATTTGTTCGCCCGACGGCTGCTCGAAAATGGTCAGCACGTAGTGGCCGCACGACGTCTCCAGAAAGAAATTGGAGTTCTGCACACCTTCGGCGATCCCCTCGATCGACTCGAAGGTACCCAGCGCGTAGTTCTCAAGCCAGGCAGCCGCCTGCCCGGCGCTCAGCGGGGTAAAAACCGACATGACGCTTCGAAAGGGGTTCGCGGCACGAGGAAATCGCCGAAAGTGCCGATCAGAAGGTGCCGATAACCCAGGTGGGAACGCTGACTTCGGGAGATCCCATCGTTTCCTGGCTGAAGTTTCCATCGCCCTCGCGATCAACCAGGTAATAGGGAACGCCGTGTTCCGGCGTCACCTTGATCTTGTAGAGCTTGCCGTTGACGCGATGCTCCTCGACCGTATTGCCGTCACGCTTGGTGATCGTCACCTGGGGTTCAAGCGATGCGTCGAGGGGAGCCATGTCTGGCGGTGACGGGGGAACCACCGGCAGCGGCTGCAGGTCGGTAGGCGTCTGCGCGCGAGCAGACGCGGAGGCGAGCAGCACAGCGACGAGAATGGCTGGAAAGCAACGCATGAGATATTTCCCGGGCGGTTGAGCAGGCAGTGAGCTATTCACCAGTCAGGGTGCATTGTAGTACAAATGTCCGGCAAGCCGCGCTCGTCCGCCGGCGGCAGCAAGCGTGCGGAAGTCTGCGATAATGCCAAAGGCTCCAGGAACGCGGAAGGCAACCCGAAGCTTCGCGGTCCGGCGAGGGAGCCTCCCGCTTCGGGTCACCAGGTTGCCCACCGATGCCTACGCTGCTGCTGGTCGACGGATCGTCCTACCTCTATCGCGCTTTCCACGCCATGCCCGACCTGCGCACGACGCAGGGCGAGCCAACCGGCGCTCTGCATGGCGTGCTGAACATGCTGCGCCGACTCGAAACCGACTTCCGGGCAGCGGGCATTGCCGGCAAGGCCTGCGTCTTCGACGCCAAGGGCAAGACCTTTCGCGATGACTGGTACCCGCAGTACAAGGCCAACCGCCCGCCAATGCCCGCCGATCTGGTACGCCAGCTCGATCCCCTGCACGCTGCCATCGAGGCACTCGGCTGGCCCCTGCTGATGCCCGATGGCGTCGAGGCAGACGACGTGATCGCTACACTGGCCACGCAGGCCGCGGCAGCGGGAATGCAGGTGGTAGTGTCCACCGGTGACAAGGATCTCGCGCAACTGGTCGGCCCGCAGGTCAGACTGGTCAATACGATGAACGGCGAGGTGCTCGACGAAGCCGGTGTGATCGCCAAGTTCGGCGTGCCGGCCGAGCGCATCGTCGACTACCTGGCGCTCGTCGGTGACACCGTGGACAACGTTCCCGGGGTCGACAAGGTTGGCGCCAAGACTGCGGTCAGGTGGCTGACAGAGTACGGTTCGCTCGACGGGATCATCGCCGCCGCTGATCGAATCGGCGGCGTGGTCGGAGAAAACCTGCGTCGGGCGATTGCTTTTCTGCCACTGGCACGACGCCTGCTGACCGTGCGCTGCGATCTCGAGCTGTCGCTGACCCCGGCCGACCTCGGGCCACGGCCGCCCGATCGCGAACGCCTGCGCGCACTCTTTGCCCAATACGAGATGCGCTCGTGGCTCAGGGAAGTACAGGCCGGGGAAACGACCAGCGACGCCGCGGCGGGCGACCCGCCAGCGATTTCGGCGCCACCGGCAGTAGCCGGCGCGGTGCACCGCGCCGGCTATACGACGATTCTGGACTGGCAGACTTTCGCACACTGGCTGGAGAAAATCGAACAGTGCGCGCTGACTGCACTCGACACCGAGACCACCAGCCTCGATCCCTTCGCCGCCCGTCTCGTGGGGTTGTCGCTGGCAGTAGCGGAGGGTGAAGCAGCCTACCTGCCCCTCGCCCATCGCTATCCCGGAGCACCGGAGCAACTGCCGCGCGAGCAGGTGCTGGCCCGCCTGAAGCCGTGGCTGGAATCGGCCAGGCACGCCAAGATCGGTCAGAACCTCAAATACGACCAGCATGTGCTCGCCAACCACGACATCCAGCTGGCCGGTGTGCAGCACGATACACTGCTCCAGTCCTATGTCCTCGAATCCGGCAGGGAGGGTGTGCGCGGGCACGACCTCGGCCAGCTCGCGACGCGCCATCTCGGACTCGAAACGATCTCGTACGAAGCCCTGTGCGGCAAGGGCGTCCACCAGATCGGCTTTGACCAGGCAGCGGTCGAGCAGGCAGCCGAATACGCGGCCGAGGACGCCGATCTCTGCCTGCGCCTGCACCAGCGACTGTATCCGCAGATCATCGCCAACGCCGGTCTCGAGCGCGTGTACGAGACGATCGAAATGCCGGTGCGCGACATCCTGTTTCGCATGGAACGGACCGGTGTCCTGATCGATGCCGAGCTTCTGACGCAGCAGAGCCGGGAGATCGGCCAGCGCCTGCTCGAGCTGGAAGCGAAAGCACACGCCGCTGCCGGCCAGCCATTCAATCTGAATTCGCCGAAACAGCTCGCGGAAATCCTGTTCGACCGGCTCGGCCTGCCGGTGAAGAAGAAGACGCCGTCGGGAACGCCTTCGACCGACGAGGAGGTGCTCTCCGAACTCGCGCTCGACTATCCTCTGCCCAAAATCCTGCTCGAATCCCGGCAGCTCGCGAAACTCAAGGGCACCTACACCGACAAGCTGCCGAAGATGGTCAACGCCGAAACCGGACGCGTGCACACCAGCTACGCGCAAGCGGTCGCGGTCACCGGCCGGCTGGCGTCGAGCGATCCCAACCTGCAGAACATTCCGGTACGCACTGCCGAAGGGCGGCGCATCCGTGCCGCGTTCGTCGCTCCGCCCGGCAGCCGGCTCGTCTCCGCGGACTATTCGCAAATCGAACTGCGCATCATGGCGCACCTGTCACAGGATGCACGCCTGCTTGACGCCTTTTCCCGAGGCGAGGACGTGCATCGCGCAACGGCAGCCGAAATTTTCGGCGTCGAGCCGGACGCAGTCGGTCCCGACCAGCGGCGCGTCGCCAAGGTCATCAACTTCGGCCTGATCTATGGCATGAGCGCTTTCGGCCTGGCACGCCAGCTTGATCTCGAACGCGGCGCGGCACAGGCCTACATCGAGCGCTACTTCGCACGTTATCCCGGCGTCGCCGCTTATATGGCACGGACGCGCGAGGCGGCAAGGACGCAAGGCTACGTGGAAACCGTATTTGGCCGTCGCCTGTGGCTGCCCGACGTCCGCTCGAGCCAGACGGCCCGCCGCCAGGGCGCCGAGCGCGCCGCGATCAATGCGCCGATGCAGGGGTCGGCGGCCGATCTGATCAAGTCGGCAATGATTGCCGTGCAGGGCTGGCTCGACCGGGAACGCCTGCAAACGCGCCTGCTGCTGCAGGTACATGACGAACTCGTGCTCGAAGTGCCGGAGGCGGAACTGTCATGCGTGCGCTCCGAAGTGCCGCGCCTGATGAGCGAACTGGCCGGACTGTGCGTGCCGCTGGTGGTCGACGTCGGTGCCGGCGCAAACTGGGACGAGGCAAATTGAATCCGGCAAGCGATCTGCCGGGCACAGCGAACGCGTACGCGCGCCGCGAGCGACCGCTTCGCCGGGGGGTCGGCTGCCGTCGCGTCGGCGCGACGCTGCTGCTGGCTCTGGCAGGCATGCTGACCGCCTGCGGCGGTGCGCCGAACAAGGTGATCGTTTACCAGAATGAAGTTTTCGAGGCCAACGAAACCTTCTCACGTCTTTTCGATGCCGAGGTTGACGCGACCTGCGAGGCAGCGCGTCGTGCCCTCTTGAGTCAGGGCTATCTGCTGACCACGGTGAAACACGATTCGATCGGCGCCACCAAGAACTTTCAGCCCGAAGGCGAGGTGCATGTGCAGATTGCGGTCAATGTCGTCTGCGTGCCGGAGGGCCATTCGCAGAAGCTGGCAACGGCGTACGTAAACGCAATCCAAGACCGCTACACGCTGAAGAAGAGCGCCAACTCGGCAAGCGTCGGCGTCAGCGCGCTCGGCTCACTGTCGATCCCGCTCACCCCGAGCGATGATGCGCTGGTCAAGGTGGCCAGCGAGACGATTCCCGCCGGCCCGTTTTACGACCGCTTCTTCGCGCTGATGCAGCGCAAGCTGGCGGAACAGGCAGACGAACGGTAAGCGGCAGCGGACGTTGTCGACGATCCAGCCACGAAAGAGCACGCATCATGAGCCAGCTTGCCGACCTGAGAAAAAGCTACGAGCGCGCCGAGCTCAGCGAGGACGCATCACACGCCGACCCGCTGCGACAATTCGAGCAGTGGTTGAACGAAGCGATCAGCGCCCAGTTGTCCGAACCGAACGCGATGACCCTGGCCACAGTGGATGGCAGCAGCCTGCGCCCGTCCACCCGCATCGTGCTGATCAAGGGCTACGATGAAGCGGGAATCACCTGGTTTACCAACTACGAGAGTCGCAAGGCCCGTGAGCTGGCCGCCAATCCATGGGCCGCGCTGCAGTTTCACTGGGTAGAGCTGGAGCGCGTCGTGCGTATCGAAGGCCGCGTCGCCAAGGTCAGCGAAACCGAAAGCGACGCCTACTTCGCCAGTCGTCCGCTCGATTCGCGCATCGGTGCCTGGGCCAGCCCGCAAAGCCAGGTGATCGCCGGCCGCAGCGTCCTCGTGAGCAACGCCGCACGCTATGCCGCCCGCTTCCTGCTGCACCCGCCGCGCCCGCCACACTGGGGCGGCTACCGCCTGCAGCCGGATACCTGGGAATTCTGGCAGGGCAGAAAGAGCCGCCTGCACGACCGTCTGCGCTACCGGCTGGGCAGCGACGGACAATGGATTCGCGAACGTCTGGCGCCGTGACCGGACAGTCGCTTCGCTCTTCCGGACGGCTCCGGCAGACGGATCAGGGGGAAAACGCCGGCGCGATTTCCTCGACTACCGCCCGTGTACCCGAACAACGCCACTTGATTTCCAGATCGTAGAGACGGAAGCCGTATCGCCGCAACGGGTCGTTCGCGTAGGCCGGACGCGGATCCTGAGCAAGAACCTCGCGCAGCAGTGCAGCAAGATCCGGCCAGCGGCGTTCGTGGCAAGCGAGTTGCGCGACCGCCTGCGTGCTGAATTCGACCGCCAACTGCGGTGGTGGGCCTGCGACAAAGCCGCCACGTGCAGCCGGTTCGCATTCGACGAACGGAAGGTACGGCTTGATGTCCAGCACTGGCGTACCATCCAGCAGATCGACGCCACCGAACGTGAGGACGACGCCGGCGCTGGTATCGATCGCCAGCAGCTCGACCAGGGACAAGCCAAGCGGGTTTGGCCGAAAAGGGCTACGGCTGGCGAAAACGCCGACCCGTCGGTTGCCACCCAGGCGCGGCGGGCGCACGGTCGGACCCCATTCGGCATCGTTGCGATGGAAGACGAAACTGAGCCAGACGTGCGAGAACTCCTCCAGCCCACGCACCGCTTCCTGGCGATCGTAAGGTGGCAACAGGCGCAATTGTCCGCGCGCATGCGGTGCCAGCCGCGGCTGACGAGGGATGCCGAAGCGGTCCCGGAAGGGTGTCGCCAGGTAGCCGACCGGCGACCAGGTAAATGCAGCCATCAGACTGGTGCTCGCCCGCCGAGCCGCACAAACAGATCGCCGTGGCAACGGCGCCGACGGCGGGCAGCGGTGGACACCGCTAGTGGTCGACGAGCGCCAGCGCGTGCCCGGCCATCGCCTGCACGACGACGTCGGCTTCGCCGATGGCTCCCGCCAGTTCGAAGCGGATGCGTGGATTGGCCTGCTGCAGTTCCGCGACCAGCCGCGGCAGATCGCGGTTCAGATGGCCACCGCGCGCGATGAACATCGGCACGACGATGATTCGCTCGCAGCGCTCGGCGACCAGGGATTCGGCACAGGTGCGCAGATCGGGCTGCATGAACTCGAGAAAGGCCAGCTCGACGCGCATCCCGGGCGCGCGTTGGCCGATGGCGGCGCGGACACGGCGCATTGGCTCGGCCCATTGCGGGTCGCGCGCGCCATGTGCGAAGAGGATCAGGGCCGTTCCCGACATGCGTTCGCCGTGCCGCCTCGGCAAGCTGCCGGCGGCGCTCACACGATTCCGGCCAGGGCAGCGATTTCCCCGGCATGCTCGACCAGATGGTCGGCTCCCCAGGTCTCGATCGGGTCGCCATCGCCCAGATAGCCATAACGCACTGCCACGGTGACCATACCGGCGGCGCGTCCGGCCTCGATGTCGCGCAAATCGTCTCCCACGTATAGACAGCACGCGGCATCCCTGGCGATCAGCGAACAGGCGAGGTGCATCGGCTGCGGTGTCGGTTTGGCGCGCCGGGCCGAATCGCCACTGACTACGCAGGCGGCGCGCTTGGCATAACCCAGTCGTGCCAGCAACGGCAAGGTAAAGCGCTGTGCCTTGTTGGTGACGATCCCCCACGGTGCGCCGCGGCGCTCGAGGCAGCCGAGAAGCTCATCGACACCGGGAAAGAGTTTCGTCTGCACGCAGATGTCCTGGCTGTAGTAGTGCAGGAAACGATCGTAAAACTCGGCGTAGCTGGGATCGCCGGGCCGCATGTCCAGTCCGGCACGCAGCATGCCGCGAACTCCCTGCGAGGTGAAGGGACGCAAGCGACCAGCAGGAACCGGTTCCAGGTCGAGATCGCAACGCAGGCGGTTGAGAGCTGCCGCGAGATCCGGGGCAGTATCGGCAAAGGTACCGTCGAGGTCGAAGAGAACCGCGTCAAACATCCTTCACCGTCTGCACCAGGTAATTGACGCTGCTGTCCCTCCCGAGAACATAGCGCCCGCTGAGCGGATTGTAGGTCAGTCCGCGCAGTTCCCCCGGCTCAAGACCGACTGTCCGTGCCCAGCGAAGGAGTTCGGACGGCTTGATGAAGCGGGCGTAGTCGTGTGTACCCCTGGGCAGCATCTTCAGCACATACTCGGCACCGATGACGGCCAGCAGGTAGGCCTTCGGATTGCGATTGATCGTCGAAAAGAAGACCTGTCCGCCGGGCTTGACGAGCGCGGCACAGGCAGCAATCGTGCTGGCAGGATCGGGAACATGCTCGAGCATTTCCATGCACGTGACAACGTCGTACCTGCCGGCTTCCTGCGCAGCCAGTGCCTCCGCGGCGATCTTGCGGTAATCGACGACCCGTCCGCTTTCCAGCAAGTGCAGACGGGCCACGCTCAGCGCCTTGTCGGACAGATCGATGCCGGTTACCGTCGCACCTCTCTCGCACATGCCTTCCGACAGCAGCCCGCCGCCACAGCCGACATCGAGCACGGTCTTGCCGGCGAGTGGGCAGAGGGTGTCGATCCAGTCCAGGCGCAAGGGGTTGATGTCGTGCAGCGGCTTGAAATCGCTGCCCGGGTCCCACCAGCGGTGCGCAAGTTGACCGAATTTTTCGAGTTCGTCCTTGTCGGCGTTGATCATGCTTTCACCCATAACGAGTGCCTGACTGTAAGCGAGATCGGGTGCGCTGTCCACCAGGCCCACGGATGCGCTGCCCGACGTCCCCGATCGGGGCGAAGGCGACGATGCCGCGAATCCGCTGCGCCGGCCAGGGAAGAATCGGTATATTTGGCGGCCAGATTACCTGACCGGTCCCCTGCCACACCGCCCGGCATGCGGGT
>NZ_JAMTDV010000101.1 GCF_023806565.1 Accumulibacter sp.
AGCAGTGCCGCTCGCAGGCATCGGAGGATCATTGCAGTAGCGATTTCAGTTCGTAGAGTACGTCGAGTGCTTCGCGCGGGGTCAGGCGATCGGGATCGATCGAGCGCAGTCGCTCGATCGCCGGTGGCGGCGCTGTTTCGCTCGCTTCCGCGTCATCCGCCAGCGCCGTCGCGAAGAGGTCGGGTTGCAGGGGGTTGATCGAAGCGCGTTGTTCGAACTCGTGCAACTGCCGACGGGCTGCCCGGATCACCGGCAAGGGAATTCCTGCCAGGGCTGCCACCTGGATGCCATAGCTCTGGTTGGCTGGCCCTTCCTCTACCGCGTGCAGGAAAACGATGCGCTCGCCGTGCTCGATCGCGTCGAGGTGCACGTTGGCCAGTTCCGGGTACTCGTTGGCCAGCAGCGTCAGCTCAAAGTAGTGCGTTGCGAACAGCGTCAGGCAGCGGTTCCTTTCCAGCAGCCGGCGGCAGATGGCGAAAGCCAGCGCCATCCCGTCAAAGGTCGAGGTGCCGCGGCCGATTTCATCCATCAGCACCAGACTGTTCTCGGTCGCGTGATGCAGGATCGCCGCCGCTTCGGTCATCTCGACCATGAATGTCGAGCGTCCGGCGGCGAGATCGTCGGCGGCGCCGATGCGGGTGAATATCTGGTCGAGCGGGCCGAGCACGGCGCGCGTCGCCGGTACCCAGGAGCCGACATAGGCGAGCAGCGCGATCAGCGCTGTCTGCCGCATGTAGGTCGACTTGCCTCCCATGTTCGGACCGGTAATCAGCAGCAGGCGGCGTTCGTCGGCCAAGCGCGTATCGTTGGCGATGAAGCACGCGCCGTCGTCGAGCTGATCCTCGACAACCGGATGCCGACCGCCCTCGATCCGCAGTCCCGGCTCGGACGAAAACGTCGGATGACAATAGTTGCGCTTGTGCGCCGTATCGGCCAGGCTGCTGAGCAAGTCCACCGCGGCCACCGCCTGGGCGATCGCCTGCAAGCGTGGCAGGTCCTCCTGCAGGGCCGCGAGAAGCCCGTCGTAGAGCCGCTTCTCGCGCGCCAGTGCCCGCTCCCGCGCCGACAGGGCCTTGTCCTCGAAAGCCTTCAGTTCCGGCGTCAGGTAGCGCTCGGCATTCTTCAGCGTCTGCCGCCGGCGGTAATCGTCGGGCACCTTGCTGGCATGGGCGTTGCCTACCTCGATGTAGAAACCGTGCACGCGGTTGTATTCGACTTTCAGGGAACCGATACCGGTGCGCTCGCGCTCGCGCGCCTCGAGTTCGACCAGGAAGCTGCCGCAGTTCTCGTTGAGCGCGCGCAGTTCGTCGAGATTGGCATCGAAGCCGTCGGCGATAACCCCGCCATCGCGGATCAGAGCCGCCGGTTCGGGCCGGATCGCGCGCTCGAGCAGGCCGACGGCAGCGGACGGGGTCGCCATTTGCTCGTGGAGCTCGGCGAGCAGCGGCGCGGCGCTCGTCGCCAGCGGTGCCCGCAACTCGGACAATCGTCGCAGACTGTCGCGCAGGCTCGACAGGTCGCGCGGGCGCGCGCTGCAGAGCGCGATCCGGCCGGCGATCCGTTCGATGTCGGCAAAGCCGCGCAAAGCCTCGCGCAGCGTCCGCAGGGTCAGGCCGGCGTCGTCAAGCAGCATGGCGATCGCGGCGTGCCGCGCGCTGGGGATCGCAGGATCGCGCAGCGGGTGGTGCAGAGTGTGTCGCAGCAGGCGCGAACCCATCGCCGTGACGCAGTTGTCGAGCACGCTGCAGAGCGTCGGGGCAGCCTGGCCGCGCAGCGTTTCGGTGAGTTCGAGATTGCGGCGCGTCGCCGTATCGAGCCCGACGAAGGTCACGTCGTGTTCGACCAGGAGTGCGCGCAGATGCGGTAAGGCCCGTGCCTGGGTCGCCTTTGCGTAGCGCAGCAAGGCGCCTGCGGCGGCAATTGCCGGGCGCAGGCCGTCGGCCCCGAAACCGGCGAGCGAGGTCGTGCCGAAGTGCGCACAGAGTTCGCGACTGGCGTTGGCAAAATCGAAATGCCAGTCCGCTTGGCGAGTCAGAGCCACTTCGGCAGGAAGGGACAGGCCGAGACTTTCGGGAACGAGGACTTCGGCGGGTCGGACGCGTTCGAGCGTCGCTGCGAGCTTGCCCGGCGCCACTTCACAGACGCGGAACTCGCCGCTCGCCAGGTTGATCCAGGCCAGACCGACGACTTGCCTGTTGGCAGACAGCGAGAGCAGCAGCGTGTCCCGTTTTTCGTCGAGCAGCGCGCTGTCGGTCAGCGTGCCGGGCGTGACGATGCGTACCACGGCCCGCTCGACCGGACCCTTGCTGGTTGCCGGGTCGCCGATCTGCTCGCAGATCACCACCGACTCACCCAGGCGGACCAGCCGTGCCAGATACTGCTCAACCGCATGGTAGGGAACGCCGGCCATCCGGATCGGCTGCCCGGCCGACTGTCCGCGCGTCGTCAGCGTGATGTCGAGCAGGCGCGCTGCCTTCTCTGCATCGTCGAAGAACAGTTCGTAGAAGTCGCCCATCCGGTAGAACAGCAGCAGCCCCGGATGTTCGGCCTTGATGCGCAGGTACTGCTGCATCATCGGGGTGTGCTGATGTTCCTTCAACATTCGAATTTAATTTAGAAATATTGGATTCAGAAATTCGTCTGCGATATTTGCTTGTGGCTCATAAGAGCTTCTTGAAACGCTTGTCGCCCCTTGCATTCGATGTAATGCCTTCATTTGGGTTAAGCGGAGATTTCTGATTGCTTGGGAAATCTGAGGGAGCTCAAGGGTGACCATTATCCGTGATCTAGTGGGTTTGCCCAACGGAACGTGCACCCAAT